>NZ_JASCOY010000072.1:0-25365 GCF_029960075.1 Pseudomonas sp. PS02290 | reverse complement strand
GGCTTTAGCCGGGAAGGCGGCCTGCGTCACACTGCAAAATGGACGGTGTACACGCGGGCCTCTTCCCGGCTAAAGCCGGTCCCACAAATGCCATCTAACTCCCCCGCTTCACCGCAAAACTGACGCATCCCACGATCCGGTCTATGTTTCACTCACCGCATGCTGACCCTGCCTTGTAAAAGAGCCACGTCTCCAACAACAACGTAAAGGACGAGCCCGATGAGTGTTTCTGCCTTCAAAATCGCCAACAAACTGATCACCGGCCCGGCTGCCATCGAGCAGTTGTCGGCCGAGCTGACCCGGCTCAACGTTCAAAACCCGCTGATCGTCACCGACGCAATCCTGGTCAAATCCGGAACGGTCGATCTCGCGCTGGCCCAATTGGGCGGCCGTCGTTATGGCTTGTTTGATCAGGTCAAACCCGAGCCAGAAATCTCTATCGTTGAAGACTGCACTCGGGCCTTCCGAGAGGGCGGTCACGACGGCCTGATCGGCGTGGGCGGCGGCAGTGCTATCGACATCGCCAAAGGCGTCGCCGCGTTCGCCAGCCACGAAGGGCCGCTGACCGAGTTATTCGGGGTTGATCTGGTCAAGCGCAAAGGCCCGCCACTGATTGCCATCCCGACCACCGCGGGCACCGGTTCGGAAGTCACCAACGTGGCGATCTTTTCGGACAAACAGGCTCAGCTGAAAAAAGGCATCGTCAGCGATTACCTGTTGCCCGACGTCGCGCTGGTCAGCCCGTTGATGACCCTGACCTGTCCGCGCAGCGTTACGGCAGCCAGCGGAGTCGATGCCCTGGTGCACGCCATCGAGGCCTACCTTTCGGTGAATGCCTCGCCGATCACCGACGCCATCGCGTTGGGCGCCATCAAACTGATCGTCAAGGCGCTGCCCAAGGCTTATGCCAACCCTTCGAATTTGCAGGCGCGAGAAGACATGGCCACCGCCAGCCTCATGGCCGGCATGGCGTTCGGCAATGCCGGGGTTGGCGCGGTGCACGCGCTGGCGTATCCGCTGGGAGGGCGTTTCAACATTGCTCACGGTGTCAGCAACGCGCTGCTGCTGCCCTACGTGATGGAGTGGAACAAACTGGCCTGCGTCGAACGGATGCGCGACATTGCCGACGCGATGGGCGTCCGCGTCGCACATTTGAGCGACAGGGACGCCGCCGATCTGGCCGTGAAAGCCATGGCCGACTTGTGCGCAGCGGTGGAAATCCCGTCTGGCCTGCGCAGCTTCAATGTGCCCGAAGACGCCATTTCTGCGATGGCTGAGGAGGCCAGCAAGATTGATCGCCTCATGCGCAACAACCCGCGGAAACTGACCGCCGCCGACATCGAGAAAATCTACCGCGCGGCCTATTGATCCGGCTGGCCAGGCCAGGAACGTCAACCGCGACGACGGGCCAGCAACCAGCCGACGGTCAGCGTCAGGCCGGCGAGCACCATTAGCGTGGTAC
Source organism: Pseudomonas sp. PS02290 (assembly GCF_029960075.1). NCBI lineage: Bacteria > Pseudomonadati > Pseudomonadota > Gammaproteobacteria > Pseudomonadales > Pseudomonadaceae > Pseudomonas > Pseudomonas sp. PS02290. The sequence continues at coordinate 23,903 of NZ_JASCOY010000072.1, read as the reverse complement.
GTGGCCGTTGCTGGGTGAAGGTCGCCACTTCGTCCAGCAGATCGCCGTAACGTTCCTGCAGCTCACCCGCCGCTTGACGCGCCTTGCCTTCCATTTGGGTGCGCTCGTCACCGGTCAGGTTGCCGAAGACGTCTTGGGCCTTGCCAGCTGCCTGCTCCAGAACGCCTTTCACTTGTTCGCTTTTCATATCTTGGCTCCAGGAAATGAGTATCGATGATGAATATCTCGCTGACCCAGACGGGTCAGCCACACTGATAGCGTAGAGCCCGGGCATCACCCCATGAAGGTGACTATGCACCAGAGGCACTGGCGCATTTGCATCACTCAGCGTTTGCTTTTGCCCTGATTGGCGAACAGGTTTCGCTCCCTCGCCCAGACAATGGCTTCCGCCCGGCTGTGCACGTCGAGCTTGGAATACACCGTCGCGACATGGTTGCGAATGGTGTTGAGCGCCAGGTTCAACCGTGCAGCGATCTCTTTGTCCGCCAGCCCCTCACAGATCAAACCCAGCACATCCCGCTCGCGAGCGGTCAGGTCGGTGAATGAAGCGCTGGGCATCTGTCGACTGTTGACCCGCTTGGCATTGGCCAGCTTTTCGATCAGCGTCTGGCTGAACCATGAGGCGTCCTGCATCACTGTTTCGATGGCCTCCACCAGCTCAAGCTCGGATCGCTTGCGTTCGGTAATGTCCATCAGTACGAAGAGGTAGCAGGCGTTGTCCTGAATCGTCACCGTGTCAGCGGCCAGCATGCAGTCCAGCGACTCGCTGCCTTTCTTGCGGACCTTCAGGTCGAGCCCGTCGACGCGGCCGGTGGTTTCCAGGACGTTGAACAACCCGTCCATCACCGCGCCGTCCTCAATGAAGCCTAACTCCGCGACAGTCCGGCCAATCAGCTCCTGGGGGGTGTAACCGAGTGTGCTGAAGAACGCCTCGTTAGCTTCGACGATCTGTTGCCGATCAGCTGTACACACCAGTGTCGGCACCGGCGTCAGCTTGAACGCTTTGGCAAAACGCTCTTCGCTTTGGCGCAGCGCGGTTTCGGCTTTGCGTCTCGGCTCAAGGTCGGTGAACGAAAACAGCATGCAATCTTCTTCGTTCATGTCCAGCGGCTGCCCGGCGACGATGACCAGTTTGGTACCGCCCTCCGGCAACTTCAGCTCAGCCTGCATCTGCGGGATGGTCGCGCCCTGATTCAGACGCTCGATGGCGAGGTCCTTGCGCTCGGCATTTTCCAGCACGTCCACCTCGTACACCGAGCGGCCAATCACGTTCTCTCTCGAGTGCCCGGTCATTTCCAGAAAGCCCTGATTGACCTTGATGAAGCGCAGATCACTCAGGCGGCAGATCACGGCGGGGGCGGGGTTGGCGTTGAAGGTCTTTTCGAAGCGCTGTTCGGCGCCGGCCCACTCCGTTGCGTCGGCGAGGATCAGCACCAGCGATTCGGGAGTGCCGGTGCTGTCTTCAAGCACCATGCTGCGGACGCGATGGACCCAGCTGCGCTCCTCTTCTTCACCGATCTTGCTGACCTCGATGAGCACGTCGCTGAACACCTCGCCTGCCGCCACGCGGCTGATCGGATATTGGTCAACGTCCAGCGGATGATTGTTGCGATAACGCAGGGAAAACTTTTCGCGATAGGCCTCGCCGTTGGCGCCCAGTTCGCTGATCTCTTCGACCCCGTGCATCAGCAGCGCCGCTTCGTTGGCCCAGATGATGGTCTGATCAACCTCCACCAGCATCACCCCGTCCGACAGACCCGAGATGATCTGCTGCAACTGGCGGCGGTTGGTTTCTCTGGCGAGGATGGCCTCTGACATGCTTGCTCTCCTGACGTCTCAATGCGGTCGGGCTTCGGTCAGCCGGGCGCTCCACGCTATCGGACCGGCTGGCAAAAGCTTAGTGCTGCAGCTTAGTGCAGCCGTGCTTGCGAGGGTCGGTGCGAATGCACCAGCCGAAGCGGTGCAAATGCGCCATCACATCTCTCAACGCGCTGATCAAACTGGTTTCACGTCTTATAAGACGCGGTGAGTCCGCCCTCGCAGGCTCGCCCTTATCAACGCAGGTGGTGCATTTGCACTGATACGTCGGTTGCACGCCTGATGTGCACCCCCTGCACCAGAGGAAATTTTCATGGCTTCGACCTACGCAACATCTGCTGTTCTGGGCAGCGCTTCGCCGTTTCGAGTGTCTTGGGGATCGGTGTTCGCTGGTGCGGCAATCACGCTGGTGACCTATCTGGTGCTCAGCGTGCTTGGCACGGCGATCGGCGCGGGCGCGCTTGATCCGATGGCTCAAGGCAACCCGCTCAGCGGTTTCGGCAAGGGCGCCGGCGCCTGGTTGTTCATCAGTACCCTGGTGGCCATTGCCGCCGGTGCCTGGGTGTCGGGCCGTACCGCGCCGGACCGTGGTGGTCTGCATGGTTTGCTCAGCTGGACGGTCAGCACGTTGCTGACCACCTGGCTCCTCGCGTCGCTGGCCGGCTCGCTCGTCGGCACTGCCGGCAACATCGCCGGCAAGGGTATTTCCCTGGCGGCCGACGGCGTGGCTGCGGCCGCACCCGGTGTGGGCCAGAGCATCAAGCAACAGCTGGATAAGAACGGCATCAGCCTGGATTGGGACAGCCTGAAATCACAGCTGGACACCACGCTCAAGCAGTCCGGCAAGCCAGAGCTCGATCCTTCGAAGCTGGATCAGAAAGCTGACGTGGCTGGCGCTGATGCCAAGCAGACTGCAGAGCAGGCGTCTACCGATCCAACCCAGGCCGGCGATCAGTTGAAGCAGTGGTTTGATCGCGTCCAAAAAGCCGGCGAACCGGCCTTGAACGCTGCCGACAAGGACGCGCTGGTCAACATCGTTGCGGCCCGCACCGGCAAGAGCAAAGCCGAGGCGCAGCAGATCGTCGACAACTATGCCCAGGCCTATCAGCAAGCCGCGGCCAAAGTGGCAGAGCTCAAGCAGCAAGCTGAGCAACAGGCCCGTGAAGCGGCGGATGTCGCGGCCAAGCAGGTCGCCAAGGCGGCGTGGGGCACGTTCTTCATGCTGATCGTTGGCGCGGCGTTGAGCTTTGGTCTGGCCCGTTATGCCCTGAGCTCGCGTCCTCGTCTGCTGGTCGAGACCGTGTAAGGTTTCAGCCGTCTCTCTTGATTCTGAGTCCCTGAATCAAGCCTGGGCCCGGTGCGCAATGCTGTCGCACCGGGCCTTGTGCCGTTGACGCACCCTGACTCACGCCGCTCGGATCACTCTCGTGCGACCCAACGCACGTTTCAAACTCTTGGAGTACAATGCGCGCCACCGTGATTTCGCTCATAAAAGGTGCGTCATGCAGCCCTTCGCTATTGCTCCTTCGATCCTGTCCGCCGATTTCGCCCGCCTGGGAGAGGAAGTCGACAACGTCCTGGCCGCTGGCGCCGACATCGTCCACTTCGACGTCATGGACAACCACTACGTCCCCAACCTGACGATCGGACCGATGGTCTGCGCGGCATTGCGCAAATACGGCATCACCGCGCCCATCGACGTTCACCTGATGGTCAGCCCGGTGGATCGCATCATCGGCGACTTCATCGAAGCCGGGGCAACCTTCATCACCTTCCACCCGGAAGCAACCCAGCACATCGACCGCTCTCTGCAACTGATCCGCGAAGGCGGCTGCAAGGCGGGTCTGGTGTTCAACCCGGCGACCCCGCTGAACCTGCTCGAATACGTCATGGACAAGGTCGACATGATCCTGCTCATGAGCGTCAACCCGGGCTTCGGCGGTCAGAAATTCATCCCCGGCACGATCAACAAGCTGCGCGAGGCCCGCGCGCTCATTGACGCGTCCGGTCGCGACATCCGTCTGGAGATCGACGGCGGCGTCAACGTAAACAACATCCGCGAGATCGCCGCAGCCGGTGCCGACACCTTCGTCGCAGGCTCGGCCATTTTCAACGCGCCTGATTACCGCGAAGTCATTGCGAAGATGCACGCAGAACTGGCGTTGGCCCGTTGACCAGCGGCTTCGAGCAGCTGTTTCCGGGCCGTCTGCCCAAGCTGATCATGTTCGACCTCGACGGCACACTGGTCGACTCCGTGCCGGATCTGGCTGCAGCTGTGGATAAAACCTTGATCCAGCTTGGCCGGCCGCCGGCAGGAATCGAACGGGTACGTGACTGGATCGGCAACGGTGTGCGCGTGCTGGTACGCCGCGCGTTGGCGAACGGCATGGATCACACCGCCGTGGATGAAGAGTCCACGGAGGCTGCGCTGGCGATTTTCATGGAGGCCTACAGCGGCAGTCACGCGCTGACCAAGGTCTACCCTGGCGTGCGGGAAACCCTGAAATGGCTGCAGAAGATGGGCGTCGAGATGGCGCTGATCACCAACAAGCCGGAGCGCTTCGTTGCGCCGTTGCTGGATGACCTAAAGCTCGGCCGGTTCTTTCGCTGGATCGTGGGTGGCGACACGCTGCCGCAGCAGAAACCCGACCCGGCGGCGCTGTTCTTTGTCATGAAAATGGCCGGCGTACCGGGGTCGCAGTCACTGTTCGTGGGTGACTCGCGCAACGACGTGCTGGCGGCGAAAGCGGCGGGTGTGGCCTGTGTGGCGCTGAGTTACGGCTACAACCATGGACGCCCGATCGCGGAAGAGTCACCGGCACTGGTCATCGACGATTTGCGCATGCTGATTCCGGGCAGTTCTGCCGGTTGCTTAGCGCAAGGCGCTGAGATAACGTTGCCCGACCTCAAGTCTCCCTCCTTTAGAGAATCCATCGTGGTGGTCACTCGCAAACTCTGGATGAAAGTCATCAAGGCCCTGGCCCGCTGGCGTTGGCGCGCCTGACTTGAATCTGGCCGGAGCCCCGGCGCGTTTGCATCCCTGACCGTTTTTTCTCAGACCACGAGGCTGATATGACCCGCGAAGAATTCCTGCGTTTGGCCGCTGAAGGCTACAACCGCATTCCCCTTGCCTACGAAACCCTGGCCGACTTCGATACGCCGCTGTCGATCTATCTGAAGCTGGCTGACGAGCCCAACTCCTATCTGCTTGAGTCGGTGCAGGGCGGGGAGAAGTGGGGGCGTTATTCAATCATCGGGCTGCCATGCCGCACCGTCATGCGTGTGCATGACCATACCGTCAGCGTGACCCACGACGGCGTCGAGATCGAGCGCTTGGAAGTCAAAGACCCGCTGGACTTCGTCGAGACCTTCAAGGCCCGCTATAACGTTCCGAGCATCGCCGGTCTGCCACGCTTCAATGGCGGCCTGGTGGGCTACTTCGGTTATGACTGCGTGCGTTATGTAGAGCCGCGTCTGGGCAAGTGCCCCAATCCTGATCCGTTGGGCGTGCCGGATATTCTGCTGATGGTGTCCGATGCCGTTGTGGTATTCGATAACCTGGCTGGCAAGATGCACGCGATCGTGCTGGTCGATCCGGCTGAGCCTGAAGCCTACGAAGGTGGCTTGGCGCGACTCGAAGCGTTGATGGGGAAATTGCGCCAGCCGATCATGCCCCGTCGTGGTCTGGACCTGACCCGTCCGCAGGCGGCGGATCCGGTGTTCCGATCCAGCTTCACCCAGTCGGATTATGAAAAAGCCGTCGACACGATCAAGGAATACATCCTGGCGGGCGATTGCATGCAGGTCGTACCGTCCCAGCGCATGTCCATCGACTTCAGCGCCGCCCCGATCGACCTGTATCGCGCGCTGCGGTGCTTCAATCCGACGCCGTACATGTACTTCTTCAACTTCGGCGACTTCCATGTCGTCGGCAGTTCGCCGGAAGTGCTGGTGCGGGTCGAAGACAACTTGATCACCGTGCGCCCGATTGCCGGGACGCGTCCCCGTGGCGCCACCGAAGAAGAAGATCACGCGCTGGAAGTCGATCTGCTGTCCGATGACAAAGAGATTGCCGAGCACCTGATGCTCATCGACTTGGGACGCAACGACACTGGGCGCGTTTCGGAAGTCGGCTCGGTGAAGCTCACCGAGAAGATGGTCATCGAGCGTTATTCAAATGTCATGCACATCGTGTCCAACGTCACCGGTCAGCTGAAAAGCGGCCTGACGGCGATGGACGCGCTGCGGGCCATCTTGCCGGCGGGCACGTTGTCGGGCGCGCCGAAGATTCGTGCGATGGAAATCATCGACGAGCTGGAGCCGGTCAAGCGCGGGGTGTACGGCGGCGCCGTGGGCTACTTTGCCTGGAACGGCAACATGGACACCGCGATTGCCATTCGCACCGCCGTGATCAAAAACGGCGAGCTGCACGTGCAGGCCGGTGGCGGGATTGTCGCCGACTCTGTGCCAGCGCTGGAGTGGGAAGAAACCCTCAACAAGCGCCGCGCCATGTTCCGAGCGGTAGCCTTGGCGCAGCAGACGCCTGAGGCTTGATGGTTGGTCTGCTCATGAAAACGGCGCCCGGGGCGCCGTTTTTTATGCCGAACACCAATCCGTTGTAGGCGTGAGCTTGCTCGCGAAGGCTGATTCCGCGCCGCTGAATCTTTAGCGTGCTCAACGAAACCATCGCGAGCAGGTGGAGCGCCACCCGGGGCGCTCCGACATGTTTTAAGTGCGTCAGAAATCCAGACTCACCGCCAGATTCACCCCTTGCTGCGTCACGTCATCGTTCTTGCGCCAGTTATAGCCGGCCCGCAGCGTCAGGTCCGGCGCCAGTTTCTGGCTCAGACCCACGCTTGCACGATTCAGACTGCGCTGGGGGTCATAGCCTTTCAGATCAAATTCTGCGCCCGGCACGCTGTTTAGCGCGATGGTCACGTCCTGCTGATCGGTGTCGAACTCGCGCTCATGGGCCACTTCGCCAAACACTTGAGTCTGCGGCGTGACGTCGAACTTGCCTTGCAGCCCCGCGCCTAACCGTTTCGACTTGCGCGTCTGGTCGTCGTAATTAAGTGCCGTCGCGCGCGCACTGTTCTCCGAATAGCCATCGACATTGACGTGGGAATAGTCGGCGCTGATGAACGGCGAGAAATGCCAGCGACTGCTCTGCTCGGCCAGATCAAAGCCCACGCGGCCACTGATTGCCCACAGGTCGCCGTCGGTGTCGCCTTTCTCTGCCCCTTCGCTGATGCCCAGCGCGAACTTGCGCTTGAGGTTGTCGTAGTCGAGCTTTCCGCCCGAAGCGGCCAGGTCCGCCCACCAGTGTTGCGCCTGATATTGCACGAACGCGGTCGCGATATAGCTGTTGAGTTTGTAGTCCGAGTCCTTGGCACCGGCTTCGAGGGTTTGCCGGTAAGCGCCCGCAACCAGGCCGGCTCTCCAATCCTCGGCGAAGCGGTAGCTGCCGCCCACTGTGAGGTTGTAGCCATGGCCGTCGCCGCTGGCGGAATTGCTTTGCGCGTCGAAATCCATTTTCTGACCGCCGCCGGCGACGATGGCGCGCCATTCACCAACGTTCTGCCAGTTGCCCCAGTCCGCCAGCCACTGACTGCGCAGTTCATCCTGCTGCGCGCGCAACGTATCGTTGGCCATTTCCGGCAGCAGGGTGGTCTCCCACGGTGCGGACAGAATCGAATACCCGTAATCGGCGATCAATCGCTGACCCGCCACGGTCGGATGCACGCCGTCGTTGAACAGCAGCTTGGTCGGATCCGGCGTCAGGCCGCCAATCCCGTAGACGCTGTTGGCGGTGCAGTTGTTGCCGTTGAAACAGGTGCCAACCAAGTTCTGATCGGCCGCCAGCCCGTAGCGCGCCGGGTCGGTCAGGACATCACGTATGAGCCCCGGGACATTGAGCGGAATGACCTCGGCATCAATTTGCCCTAGCCGATTCACCAACTGCTGGTTGAACACCCCGCTCAGCAACGTCGATGGCCCCTGTAATGGTGTGCCGAATACAGCGGGCGTGCGGCCGATGTCCGGCAGCAGCCAGACCATGATGTAACGCGCGCCGGCCTGGGACAGGATTTGTGCGCCGTTCGCCAGGTTGTTGGCAGCGTTGACGGCCTGTCCCGCACTCAGCACCCGGCCCTGAAGAAAGTCGTTGCCGCCCCCGGTCAGGTAGTAAAGGGCGTTCGGGTCAGCCCGCGAGCTGTTTTCAACCAGATAACCGGGTCGTGTCCGGAACACCGTCGTGACGCCCGTCGACGCATCGGTGTTGGCAACCTGTGATTGGGTGGTGATCGCCGCGAGGATCTGATCGGTCCGGTCGCCGCCCACGGCCCAGTTATTGCCGTCCGCCAACCCTTGCGCCGCGCGAACGGGGGAGGTCGACGCCTGCAAATCACCGGGCGCCACGCCAAGCATTCCGCCCAGCAACGTTGATGAGTTCAGACCGAATGCCTCTCCGCTGCCGTTCAGGTACGTCGGGCCGGTGCGGTTGGTGAAGCGCAAGGTGGCGCCCGGTGGTCCGCCCGCATCGGGGAACTGTCCGGCGTCGGCGAGGCTGTCGCCGAACACGATCATCGTTGAATAGGGGGAAGAGGCGGCCAGGGCGGAGGAGCAAGCGAGCGAGAGCAGGCAAGCCGCGAACGGCCAGCGCAGTGTGGCTTTGAGCATGGGGGCATCCCTTATTGTTTTAGTGCTGTACGAGAAGGTAGCAGCCGCGACACAAATCACCCACGATGCTGTGGCATTCACGGCAAATATTCTGTACCGCCTTCCACGGTGCAATCTGCACCTTGCGAGCGTTCAAATCCTGCCAATCGGCCTCTGAGCCGCGCTATCCGGGCACTGCGATATTGCGCGGCCTGCGGCGGTACGCTACTGTGCGGCAACGTATGAACGAGACCTTTCCTGTGTCGATTGTCAGCAGCTTCTTGATGCGCGTTATCAAGGGCCACGCCCGTTGGCGTTGGCGCGCCTGACTATTTCCCCCGCCGGCCCCGCCGGATCTGTATTGATATGCCTTCTGATGCCTCGGTTTTGCAGTGCCTCGCCGGAACACTTCCTGCGACCCCTCTGCGTGCCACTGAGGTCAGTAAACAGAAGGCCACGTTATAAAGTCAGTCATTCAAAAGGTTAAGCACCATGCTGCTGATGATCGATAACTACGACTCCTTCACCTACAACGTCGTGCAGTACTTGGGCGAGCTGGGTGCCGACGTCAAAGTCATTCGCAACGACGAGATGACCGTCGCCGAAATCGAAGCCCTGAACCCCGAGCGCATTGTCGTTTCCCCCGGCCCGTGCACGCCGAACGAAGCCGGCGTGTCCATTGACGTGATCAAACACTTTGCCGGCAAGCTGCCTGTGCTCGGCGTCTGCCTGGGCCATCAGTCAATAGGCCAGGCGTTTGGCGGCGACGTAGTGCGTGCGCGCCAAGTCATGCACGGCAAGACCAGCGAGCTGATCCACGAAGACAAAGGCGTGTTCGAAGGCCTCAAGCATCCGCTGACTGTGACCCGCTATCACTCGCTGGTGGTCAAGCGCGAGACACTCCCGGACTGCCTGGAATTAACCGCTTGGACTCAGCTCGAAGACGGCTCGGTCGATGAAGTCATGGGCCTGCGACACAAAACCCTTAACGTTGAGGGCGTTCAATTTCACCCCGAGTCGATTCTTTCCGAGCAGGGCCACGAGCTGTTCGCCAACTTCCTCAAGCAGACCGGCGGCACCCGTCAGGGTTAAGGGCAATTCGACATGGCAATGGATATCAAAACGGCGCTGGGCCGGGTTGTGAATCAACTGGACCTGAGCACCGATGAAATGCGCGACGTCATGCGCGAAATCATGACCGGCCAGTGCACACAGGCGCAGATCGGCGCATTCCTGATGGGCATGCGCATGAAGAGCGAAAGCATCGACGAAATCGTCGGTGCCGTGTCGGTCATGCGCGAGCTGGCGGATCAGGTACAGCTCAAGACGCTGGACGGCGTGGTCGACATCGTCGGCACCGGTGGCGATGGCGCGAACATCTTCAACGTCTCGACCGCCGCTTCATTTGTGATCGCGGCGGCCGGTTGCACGGTGGCCAAACACGGCAATCGCGCGGTCTCCGGCAAGAGCGGCAGCGCTGATCTACTGGAAGCCGCAGGCATCTACCTGAACCTGACCCCGGTACAAGTGGCGCGCTGCATCGACAGCGTCGGTATCGGCTTCATGTTCGCGCAAACCCATCATGGCGCCATGAAACACGCCGCCGGGCCACGCAAGGAACTGGGCCTGCGGACCCTGTTCAACATGCTCGGCCCACTGACCAATCCTGCCGGCGTCAAGCATCAGGTGGTCGGCGTGTTCAGTCAGGCGCTGTGCCGGCCATTGGCCGAGGTGCTACTGCGCATGGGCAGCAAACACGTGCTGGTGGTGCACTCCCAGGATGGCCTGGACGAATTCAGCATCGCCGCGCCGACGTTTGTCGCGGAACTGAAGAACGGCGAAGTGACCGAATACTGGGTGCAGCCGGAAGATCTGGGCATGAAGAGCCAGAGCCTGTTCGGCCTGGTGGTCGACAGCCCGGCGCAGTCGCTGGAGTTGATTCGCGACGCGTTGGGGCGGCGCAAATCCGAGCACGGCCAGAAAGCCGCTGAAATGATCGTGCTCAACGCCGGCGCCGCGCTTTACGCGGCTGACCATGCGTCGTCATTGAGGGAAGGCGTGGCCTTGGCCCACGACGCATTGCACACGGGCCTGGCCCGCGAGAAGCTGGAAGAACTGGGTGCCTTTACCGCGGTATTCAAGCAGGAGAATGAAGAATGAGCGTGCCGACGGTATTGGAAAAGATTCTGGCCCGAAAGGTCGAGGAAGTCGCTGCGCGCCGTGCCAGCGTCAGCCTCGCCGAGTTGGAAACCTTGGCCGCCGCAGCCGATGCGCCGCGTGGGTTCGCTAAAGCAATGATTGCTCAGGCCAAGCGCAAGCAGCCGGCCGTCATTGCGGAAATCAAGAAGGCTTCGCCGAGCAAAGGCGTGATCCGCGAAAACTTCCAGCCGGCGGAGATCGCCAAGAGCTACGAAGCGGGCGGGGCCACCTGTCTTTCTGTGCTCACTGACATTGGTTTCTTTCAAGGCGCTGACGAGTATCTGAAGCAAGCCCGGGCGGCGTGCTCGCTGCCGGTGATCCGCAAGGACTTCATGATCGACCCGTATCAGATTGTCGAAGCGCGGGCATTGGGCGCCGATTGCATCCTGTTGATCGTATCGGCGCTGGATGATGTAAAGATGGCCGAGCTGGCATCGGTCGCCAAAGATGTCGGCCTCGACGTGCTGGTTGAAGTCCACGATGGCGACGAGCTGGAGCGGGCACTCAAAACCCTCGACACCCCGCTGGTGGGCGTCAACAACCGCAACTTGCACACGTTCGACGTCAGCCTGGAAACCACCCTCGACCTGCTGCCACGTATTCCCCGTGATCGGCTGGTCATTACCGAAAGCGGTATTTTCCACCGCGCCGATGTCGAGCTCATGGAAATCAGCGATGTCTATTCCTTCCTGGTGGGCGAGGCGTTCATGCGCGCCGAGAAGCCGGGCGTGGAACTGCAGAGACTGTTCTTCCCGGAGAAAGGCACGGCGATCAAGTCCGGCGGGCTGGACTGATCCAGGGTTGTAGGCCAGAAAGCCATCGCTCTTCGCGTCAGGAGGCAGCATGACCCTTCAGCTCTTGGAAACCTGCGTTGAAGCCGGCCTCAAGGCCGAGCAAGACCTCCTGGCGTCGGTGTGTGATGGCCACGCTGACAGTGGCTTGCTGTTCTGGCGGCCTATTGATCGCGCGTTGGTTATGCCACGCCGGTTGAGTCGGCTTCCCGGCTTCACTGAAGCCAGCGAAACCCTCGCCGACAGTGGCTGGCCCGTCCTGTTGCGTGAAAGTGGCGGCGAGCCGGTGCCGCAATCTTCTTCAACCGTCAACGTGGCGCTCGTGTATGTCCAGCCGGACACCGATCTGGATCGCGACCGCATCGAAAATGCCTACATGCGCCTGTGTCAGCCGATCCTCGATACGCTGGGGGAGCTGGGCGGCGCCGCATCTCTGGGCGAAGTCGAAGGCGCTTTCTGCGACGGCCGCTTCAACGTCAACCTCAACGCTCGCAAGATGGTCGGTACCGCGCAGCGCTGGCGCCAGAGTCAGGGTGGCAAACGGCCGGTGGTGTTGGCCCATGCCGCGATGCTGCTGGATGACGAGCGCGTGGCAATGGTCAACGCGGTCAACCGCTTCAATGAGACCTGTGAGCTGGATCAACGATGCAAAGCAGAAAGCCATATTGCTTTGCATGAGCTATTTGACGCGCCGGATTTTCTAACCCGCCTGAGGGAACGATACGAACGCCTGCTCGCCCGGATCTGATTCCGCTGCGGGCATCGATCACGTCGTTAGCGGGTGCCGAACACCACCATGGTTTTGCCCCGGACATGCACCAGATTCTGCTCTTCGAGTGACTTGAGCACACGACCGACCATTTCTCGGGAACACCCCACGATACGGCCAATCTCCTGGCGGGTGATCTTGATCTGCATGCCATCGGGGTGGGTCATCGCGTCGGGCTGTTTGCATAGATCGAGCAAGCTGCGGGCAACGCGCCCGGTGACGTCCAGAAACGCCAGATCGCCGACCTTGCGCGTGGTGTTGCGCAGCCTTTCGGCGATCTGCGAACCGATGGCGTACATCAACTCAGGGTCATGCTGACTGAGCTCGCGGAATTTGGCGTAGCTGATTTCGGCCACTTCACATTCGGTTTTAGCACGCACCCAGGCGCTGCGCTGGGCGCCGGCGGCCGTCTGCTGAAACAGCCCCAGTTCGCCAAAGAAATCCCCGCTGTTCAGGTAGGCCACAATCATCTCGCGGCCTTCGTTGTCTTCGATCAGGATCGTCACCGAGCCCTTGATGATCAGGTATAGCGAGTCCGATTCTTCGCCTGCGCAAATGATGTTGCTCTTGGCCGGGCATCGTCGTCGCTGGGCGTGCGGCAGCAGTTTGTCGGCGATTTTCATCTTGTTCGGAGGCGGCACGGCGAGCATGGCTGTATCCCGTAAAAAACTGCGCCCTGAGGCATTCCTAGAGGTATCGGCAGTATTTCCGATTTAACGCAGTTCAACAGCGGCAATTAGCCTTTTCAGACACTTCCTACATTTCGGTCGTTTTCGGGCATGTCCAGTCCACTCAGCGACGGTAGGGCCCTGTGCTAAGCTGGCCGCCATTTTTCAAGCATTGGAGTCCGGTGATGAAGGCGCGTATTCAATGGGCGGGTGAGTCGATGTTCCTCGGTGAGTCCGGCAGCGGCCATGTGGTCGTGATGGATGGCCCACCCGAAAGCGGCGGTCGCAACCTGGGTGTTCGCCCGATGGAAATGGTGCTGATTGGCTTGGGTGGCTGCAGTAACTACGACGTGGTCAGCATCCTCAAGAAAGCACGTCAGCCCATCGAGAGCTGCGAGGCGTTTTTGGAAGCAGAGCGCGCCAGCGAAGATCCCAAGGTGTTCACCAAGATCCACCTGCACTTTGTGGTTAAAGGACGCGGTCTGAAAGAAACGCAGGTCAAGCGTGCGATCGAGTTGTCGGCCGAGAAATACTGCTCGGCATCGATCATGCTGGGTAATGCGGGCGTCGAAATCACCCACGATTACGAGATCATCGAACTGGGCTGAGCAACGCTCAATTTTCACAAAAGCGGTGCAGGCTATGGCATGCGACTTCTGACGTCTGCATAATGCGCCCCTTTTTCAGGGCGCGACCGCCGGATAGCCGGCTCGCCTCCGACCAGACAACCAAAATCGCCAACGCGAAGAGGTGTTAACCGTCCTACGCAGCTGAGCCGGGCTCAGTTGACGGGCATGCTTGATCACGCGGCCAGCGCCGCACCCATATAGAGAGTTTTTAACGGTGAAAAGCAAACTCAAGCTCCACGGGTTCAATAACCTGACCAAGACCTTGAGCTTCAACATCTATGACATCTGCTATGCGGAAACCCCGCAAGACCAGCAGGCTTACGTCGAGTACATCAACAGCGTGTACGACGCCGAACGCCTGACGCGGATTCTCACCGATGTCGTCGATATCATTGGCGCGAACATCCTGAACATCGCGCGTCAGGACTATGACCCACAAGGCGCCAGTGTGACCATTCTGATCTCCGAGCAGCCGGTCACGCCGACTGACAGCCAGATCGAAGAATCGCCGGGTCCGCTCCCGGAAACAATCCTCGCGCACCTGGACAAGAGCCACATCACGGTTCACACCTATCCTGAAATCCATCCCGTAGACGGCATCGCCACCTTCCGAGTGGACATCGACGTGTCGACCTGCGGCGTGATCTCGCCGTTGAAAGCGCTGAACTACTTGATCCACAAGTTCGAGTCCGACATCGTGACCGTCGACTATCGTGTGCGCGGTTTCACCCGTGACGTCGAAGGCAAGAAGCACTTCATCGACCACGAGATCAACTCGATCCAGAATTACCTTTCCGACGACACCCGCGACAGCTACCAGATGACTGACGTGAACGTGTACCAGGAAAACCTGTTCCACACGAAAATGCTGCTCAAGCAGTTCGAGCTGGACAACTACCTGTTCGGTGACGCCACCAGCAATCTCTCCGCTGAGCAGCGCGAGCAGGTGACTGGTCGCGTGAAGCACGAGATGCTCGAAATCTTCTACGGCCGCAACATGCCGGTCTAAGGTTTCAGCGGTACAAAAAAAGGCGCCTCTAGAGGCGCCTTCTTTGTATCTGGCTTTCAACGATAATCGGGCTCCGTAATAACAGCCCGAAATCGCAGTTTCGGTCAGATCCTGTAGGTGGTCTTGGTCATGACTTTGGCGATCAGGCTCATGCCGAATTTCACCGGCGCCGGAAAGCGGAATCCGCCTGCCTCGATCGCGCTTTCGGCGTGTTGCTCCTCGTCGGCACACATCTGTTTGAGAATCGCACGGGACTTCTCGTCCTCGACCGGCAATTGCTCCAGATGCTCATTCAAATGCTTGCAGACTTGATCTTCCGTCGCGGCAACAAAGCCCAGGCTGATCCGATCACTGATCAAGCCCGCCACTGCGCCGATGCCGAACGAAGCGCCGTAGAACAGCGGGTTGAGCACACTGGTATGACTGCCCAACTGATGAATGCGTTGCTCGCACCACACCAGGTGGTCGATTTCTTCCTCGGCGGCGTGCTCCATGGCTTTGCGCACCTGAGGCAGTTTCGCGGTAAGCGCCTGCCCCTGATACAACGCCTGAGCACAGACTTCGCCGGTGTGATTAATGCGCATGAGCCCGGCGACATGTCGGGTGTCGGTCTCATTCATCTTGATATCGGGTTGAACAATGGCAGGCGAGGGACGGTGTGCGTGCGCGCTGACGGGCAGCAGCGTCTTCATCGCAGCGTCGGCCTGAAGCAGAAAACGGTCGATAGGGGAGTAGTGACGTTCGGTAGCCATGGGCGCCTCCGGGTAAATCCACGATGGCCAGTCTACCGCAAACGATGGAGCCGGGCTTGTCCGGCGTCAGCCCGCCGAGGCGCAAGGCACGCACTCGGCAGGTCGATAGAATCCGAACGCGGTGACTCAGCCCGGCGGCCAGTTCATCTGGCGCTGACCCAGCACGTGCATGTGAATGTGATAAACGGTCTGCCCGCCTTTCTCGTTGGTGTTCATGACCACGCGAAAGCCGTCCTCGCAACCCAGCTCTTTCGCCAGGCGCTGCGCCGTGAACAGGATATGGCCCAGCAGCCCCTTATCGTCTTCAGTCACGTCATTGAGGGTGGCGATCGGCTTCTTCGGAATGACCAGAAAATGCACTGGCGCCTGTGGGGCGATGTCGTGAAAGGCCAGCACTTGATCATCTTCGTAGATGATCTTCGCCGGGATTTCCCGGTTGATGATCTTGGTGAACAAAGTATCCACAGCCTTCTTGCTCCGTTTCGAGGGGGATGAAGGCAGTGTACTGAGCGTCCCGGGTCACGCCCAGCCGTTTGTTGCGACGGGTCGCGTCAGACTGACGTACGAGATTTGAGAATCGAGCCCCAGAGTTTTCGCGTCATCCAGCGACCGGCGAAGCGCGGAACCCGCGTCAGCAGCCTGTTACGCCAACCCGGGATAATCACCGCACGGTTCTTTTCCAGCGCGCGAACCGTGTACAGCGCAACTTCTTCGGCGGTCATGTGTTTGTCGTGGGTGAACTTACCGGCGTCCAGCTGTGCGGTGCGGAAAAACGCCGTTCGCGTCGGCCCGGGGCACAACACCGAAACCTTCACGCCGGTTTTATGCAGCTCCTCGCGAAGCCCTTCGGAAAAATGCAGTACATACGCTTTGCTCGCGGCGTAGGTGCTCATCCACGGCCCTGGTTGAAATCCCATGATCGACGCAACGTTGAGAATCTGACCGCCGCCTTGGACCGCCATCAGGTTGCCAACCGTGTGACACAGCCGCGTCAATGCGAGCACATTAAGATCGAGCAGGTCCTGCTCTTGCGCCCACTCTTGAGCGAGAAACGGCCCGCTGTTGCCGATGCCCGCGCAGTTGACCAACAAATCGATGCTTCGCGCGCCCTCTTCGAGCTCTAGCAGAAAGCCCGAGAGGCGCAGCGGTTCACCCAGATCGCAGGCGCGGAACAGCACCTCGACGCCAAACCGTTGGGTGAACTCAAGTGCAATGCTTTCGAGCATCTCCCGGTGCCTGGCCACCAGAATAAGGTTGCGACCCCGGCGGGCGAGGGCTTCTGCCATCGCCAGGCCAATACCGCTGGATGCCCCTGTGACCATGGCGTAACGGGTCATGCAATTCTCCAGTGTTTGCAGCTCGTATTGAGACAGCGTCCTTGCTGCCAGGTAGTTATTGGTCGTCGTTGCTGTCGGACGAGTCACTAATATCTACAGGATCAGCGGGGACGATCGGTTGTTCCGCGTCATTGGTGTCATCGTCGTAGGGCAATGCTTGTTCGTATGCGCTGGTGGTGGCTTCAACTTCTTCCTGAATGGTTTTCAGGCCACCCATCACCCCAGCCACGATCGCCAGCGCCAGTACCACAAGCCAGATTACTGCGAGGGCTTTAACGCGTGGCGTATTGGCGGGCGGCGGCGGACCATACTGATTAGGGCCTGTGCTACCGGGCACGGCCATCATCACAATTGGAAAGAAGCTGCCCACCACCGGCACCAGATTCAGCAGCAGCAACCAGGCCGACATACCGGCGTCATGCAGGCGCTGGGCGCCGATCTGGACACTAATGACGACAAAAGCGACGAACGCGACGGTGCCCAGCAGCCCTCCCGCCACGAGCGAAACGCTGAGAACGCCGACACACAGGGCGGCGACCAGTATGGCCACGCCCACCAGCGCCATGCTCCAGGCCAGATAGCGCAGACGGCCGATCCGCCCCTGAGTGGTAAACACCTTTAATTCGCCGACGGCGGGCCAGTCTTGTGCAACCGGTGTGCGCGGCGGCGCGTAGGGCGATGCCGCGGGTTCGAAGTATGGACGCTGGGGCGCGTGTTCAACGACTTCTTCAAGGCTCAGTGATACCGGATCCTCAGGCTCGATACGGCCTTCGACACCCGCATCGTTCAGCGCCGCGAGATAGCGCTGCGCGTCGTCTCGCGTCAGACTGCGCTTGATGGTCACCGGGTTGCCGGTGAATAGACGATCAACGCCGGAAACGTCGGTCTTGAACAGCTGCGCCAGGTTCAGGCGCGCTGTTTCCAGCTCAACACCTGTCCGCAACTGTCCCTCGAAAACGATCTTGAAGTGCTCCGCCATGCTGGCTTCCTTGTCTTTTGAGTTCATACGATGTGAGCAGTGCGCGTCAGAACGGTTTGACGACTACCAGAATGACCACAGCCAGCAGGATCAACACCGGTATCTCGTTGAACCAGCGATAGAACACATGGCTGCGGCCTGGTTCTCCGCGCGCGAAGCGTTTGACCTGAGCGCCGCACACGTGGTGATAGCCAATCAGCAGGACGACCAGGGTGAGCTTGGCATGCAACCAGCCTTGCTGCAGGAAACCCGGGGCCAGGACGATCAGCCAGATACCGAATACCAGTGTGGCGATCATCGAGGGAATCATGATGCCCCGGTACAACTTGCGCTCCATGGTGCAGAAACGCTCGCGGCTAACCGAGTCTTCGCTCATGGCGTGATAGACGAACAACCGCGGAAGATAGAACAGGGCTGCGAACCAGCACACCATGGCGACGATATGCAGGGCTTTGATCCAGAGATAGAGCATTTTGGTTTGTTTCCAGGAACACGGTGCCAAATAGTAGTGGCTTCGGCGCCCGTACGTCACGTTCGCGGTTGTCCCATTGGCAATCGACCCATATGATCAGCGGCTTTCCACTGGTTTCGTTGAGGGGCAGGTTATGGTCAAGGTCGGTATCGTCGGCGGTACGGGTTACACCGGCGTCGAGTTGTTGCGTCTTCTGGCGCAACACCCGGAGGCTGAAGTGGTTGCGATCACCTCGCGCTCCGAGGCAGGTCTGCCTGTCGCTGACATGTATCCAAACCTGCGCGGTCACTATGACGGTCTGGCGTTCAGTGTGCCGGACGTCAAGGTGCTTGGCGCCTGCGACGTGGTGTTCTTCGCCACGCCTCACGGTGTCGCACATGCGTTAGCGGGCGAGTTGCTCGCCGCTGGCACCAAGGTCATCGACCTCTCCGCCGATTTTCGTCTGCAAGATCCGGTCGAGTGGGCCAAGTGGTACAGCCAGCCCCATGGTGCACCGGAGCTGCTCGACGAGGCGGTATACGGCCTGCCGGAAGTCAACCGCGAGCACATCAAAGGCGCACGCCTGATTGCGGTGCCGGGTTGCTATCCCACCGCCACTCAGCTGGGCTTTCTGCCGCTGCTCGAAGCGGGCCTTGCTGATGCATCACGATTGATCGCCGACTGCAAATCGGGTGTCAGTGGTGCAGGTCGCGGCGCCAGTGTGGGCTCGCTGTATTCCGAAACCAGCGAGAGCTTCAAGGCTTATTCCGTTAAAGGGCATCGCCATCTTCCCGAAATCACCCAAGGGCTGCGTCGTGCAGCCGGCGGCGATGTCGGGCTGACGTTCGTGCCGCACCTGACGCCGATGATCCGCGGCATTCACGCCACGTTGTACGCGACCGTCGTCGACAGGTCGGTCGATCTGCAGGCGTTGTTTGAAAAACGCTATGCCAATGAGCCATTCGTCGACGTGATGCCCGCCGGCAGCCATCCAGAAACCCGCAGCGTACGTGGAGCCAACGTCTGCCGCATGGCTGTGCACCGTCCGCAGGATGGCGATCTGGTGGTGGTGCTGTCGGTCATCGACAATCTGGTCAAAGGCGCTTCGGGCCAGGCCGTGCAGAACATGAACATCATGTTTGGCCTCGATGAGCGCCTAGGGCTGTCCCACGCGGGGATGTTGCCTTAACAGCGCCAGGTCGTTCGCCTCAGGTTGTAAGCCGATAGCTGGCTGTTTCTTGCAGCTTGTCGCTTGCGGCTTGTGGCTGCCGTGACAATAGTTGACCAATTTTCTAGGAGAAGCGGATAATGCGCGACATTACGCATTATGACGGCTTAGCGCCGGGAGATTTTGAGCATGAGCGTTGAATCCTTCACCCCTGTGGCTTTGGAATTCACCCACGGTGCCGCGCACAAGGTGAAAACTCTGGTCGATGAAGAGGGCAATGACCGCCTGAAGCTCCGCGTCTTCGTGACCGGTGGCGGTTGTTCCGGCTTTCAGTACGGCTTCACTTTTGATGAAGACGTCGCCGAAGATGACACGATTGTTGAGCGCGAGGGTGTCAGCCTGGTGGTTGACCCCATGAGCTTCCAGTACCTGGCAGGTGCGGAAGTGGATTATCAGGAGGGTCTGGAAGGCTCTCGCTTCGTAATCAAGAATCCTAACGCCGCGACTACTTGCGGCTGCGGCTCTTCGTTTTCGATCTGATCCAACCGTCGCACACAAAAACGCCGCGCATTTGCGCGGCGTTTTGCATGGCGAGCGTTGCACTTAGGCTGGGTAGATTGCGCCCAGAACTCGCAACCCTTTGGCCCCGGTCACGCTCGGACGGTTGGCGGGTACGCTTTCCAGTGCGCAATGGGCAAGCCAGGCGAACGCCATTGCTTCCACCCAATCAGGATCAACGCCGAATTCCGCTGTGCTTGTGACCTTTGTTGCCGGCAGCAGCGCCGCCAGTCGATCCATCAATGCCTTGTTGTGAGCGCCGCCGCCGCAGACCAGCAGCTCTTTGGTCTGCGCCTGTGCCGATTGCAGCGACTCGGTAATGCTCAATGCGGTGACTTCCAGAAGTGTAGCCTGCACGTCTTCGGGTCTCAGCGTTGGCATCTGGAACAAATGGTGATGAACCCAGCCAAGGTTGAACACTTCACGGCCGGTGCTTTTCGGGCCCTTGGTCTGGAAGAACTGATCACTTAGCATGGACTTGAGCAGCGCATCATTGACTGTTCCACTCGCGCCCCACGCGCCATCGCGGTCATAGCTCACGCCACGCTGTGCTTGTATCCACGCGTCGAGCAACACGTTGCCAGGACCTGAATCGAACCCGGAAACCGGTTTGTCGATCTCGATCAAGCTGAGGTTGCTGAAACCACCGACGTTGAGTACGGCGCGGTAGTCCTTGTTATCGTCGAACAACGCTTCGTGGAATGCCGGAACCAGCGGCGCGCCCTGTCCACCTGCAGCGATATCGCGCTTGCGGAAGTCACTGACAACGGTGATGCCAGTCATTTCGGCGAGCAGGGCAGGGTTGCCAATCTGAATGGTGAAGCCACGGGCCGGTTCGTGGCGAATCGTCTGGCCGTGGCTGCCAATCGCGCGGATTTCGCCGGCTGACACATTCTGCTGATCCAGCAGGGCCAGTACGCCTTGAGCCGCGAGATGAACCCATTTCTGCTCGGCGATGCCGGCACGGGCCAGCTCATCCGGGCCACTGGCGCATAGCCCCAGCAGTTCGGCGCGAAGATCGTCCGGCATGGGAATGTAGTAGGTGCCGAGCAAACGTGGTCGGTCATCCTGTTCTACCAGCGCGAAGTCGAGTCCATCCAGACTGCTTCCGGACATTACACCTACATATAAAGTCATGGGTCAGCGCTTACTCGAGGCCAGCATGGTGGCCTTTTCCTGGTCCATGCGAGCCATCAAAGGTTGGCTCTCCTGCATGAACCGCTGTTTTTCGGACTTGGCGATCGGGTCAGCCATCGGCAGCTTCTGCCCCAACGGGTCGACATGAACGCCGTTTACCTGAAACTCGTAATGAACATGAGGACCCGTGGACAGGCCGGTGGTTCCAATATAGCCAATGACTTGGCCCTGCTTGACGCTGGATCCGGACTGAATACCCTTGGCAAAACCCTGCATGTGGCCGTACAGCGTCCGGTAGGTCTCACCGTGCTGAATGATCACGGTATTGCCGTAGCCGCCGCGCCGACCGGCAAGAATGACTTTGCCGTCGCCGGTCGCCTTGATTGGCGTACCACGAGGTGCAGCGTAGTCGATGCCTTGGTGGGCGCGAATCTTGTTCAGGATCGGGTGTTTGCGACCGGATGAAAACAGCGAGCTGATGCGGGCGAAT
The DNA here is from genome assembly GCF_029960075.1 of Pseudomonas sp. PS02290. Taxonomy (NCBI): domain Bacteria; kingdom Pseudomonadati; phylum Pseudomonadota; class Gammaproteobacteria; order Pseudomonadales; family Pseudomonadaceae; genus Pseudomonas; species Pseudomonas sp. PS02290. The sequence continues at coordinate 2,491 of NZ_JASCOY010000072.1, read as the reverse complement.
TCGACCGGGGTACGGATGAATGCCTTACGCATGCTGTTGCCATCGGCGGTGTAGTAGTTGGTGTTGCCTTGCTTGTTCGTATAACGCACTGCGGTGTAAGTCTTGCCACGGTTTACAAAGCGCGCCGAAAGAATATTGCCCGTACTGACCGCCTTGCCGTTGACGACCTTCTGCTCGTAAATGACATCGAATTCGTCACCCTTGCGGATATCCTGGGTGAAGTCGACGTCGTAGCCGAAGATGTTTGCCATCTCCATGGTCATGGTATGGCTGAGGCCTGCACGCTGGGCGGATTGCGACAGCGAGTTGTTGATCATGCCGTGCACATAGGCAGTGCGAACATTGGGTTTGCTTACATCACGGGTAAACGTGTAGCCCTTGTCTGTCCGGGACAAGCTGATGCTTTCTGTCTCGCTCAGCTTGCTGTGCAGCTGCTTAAGGCTGCCTTCAGGCGAAAGTTCGAACTGCAGAACCTGGCCGTTTTTCAACTGGCTGAATTGCTTGGCTTGTTTGTCGCTGGCAATAACGTCATGCACTGCCGTTGCGGGTAAGCCGACTTTGCCGAACAGCGTCGACAGCGTATCGCCTTTCGATACCACCACTTCCCGGTGGGTGGGACCTTTGGCAGTGGCAACCTCTTTCGGCGCAGCCTTTGTGTCGGTGAAGGGCTTCGCTGTTTCAGTCGGCTCAGTCGCATCACCTTCGATCTGGGCGAAGGGAGAATCTACCGGCGCCTCTGTGGCTTGAGTCTGTTCTTGAGCGTCTTGTTCTTGCTCGATCTGATCAGCGGGCGTGTCCAGTTCAAGAGCAAGGTTTGTTCGTTTGGCTTCGACGTCACTGGATGGGAATACGAGGAGAGCCAGGCTGAGCAGTGCGGCGATACCGCTGGCTGCTAGCAGGTGGCTCTTCGGATAAAGCGGTGGCGCTTTAGGCGGAGTGTCGGTCATAGGTAATTTTGACTTTGAAAAAAGATGAAATGGAAAAGATGAATGACATGATGAAGATGAAATAACTGTATAAAATATAACCAAATCTCGCCTGAGGCAAGCTTGCGATCGGCTCGCTCCGCGATTCGTCGAGCACCTATTGTCAGAACTTGTATTTGGGCGCTGATCTTGTATGGTTGTTTCCCTTTGAAATAAGGCATTACGGGACGGTTATGAAGTCGGTTGAAGAGCAGCTAGCGCTGATCAAGCGCGGTGCAGATGAACTCCTGGTCGAGGCCGAGCTGATCACAAAGCTCAAGCGTGGGCAGCCACTTCGCATCAAGGCCGGTTTTGATCCAACCGCGCCCGACCTGCACCTCGGGCACACAGTGCTAATTAATAAGCTGCGTCAATTCCAGGATCTCGGGCATCAGGTGATTTTCCTAATTGGCGATTTCACCGGGATGATCGGCGATCCAAGCGGCAAGAGCGCTACCCGTCCCCCGCTTACGCGCGAGCAAGTGCTCGACTATGCCGAAACCTACAAGGCTCAGGTCTTCAAGATTCTGGATCCGGCCAAAACCGAGGTGGCCTTCAATTCCACCTGGATGGACCAGCTGAGCCCCGCTGATTTCATTCGGCTTTCTTCCCAATACACCGTTGCCCGTATGCTTGAGCGTGATGACTTCGACAAGCGTTACAAGTCGAACCAGTCGATCGCCATCCACGAATTCCTTTATCCGCTGGTGCAGGGTTACGACTCGGTTGCCTTGCGCGCGGACGTCGAGCTGGGTGGCACCGATCAGAAATTCAACTTGCTGATGGGGCGTGAGCTTCAGCGCGCCTATGGTCAGGAGGCTCAGTGTGTTCTGACGATGCCGTTGCTGGAAGGGTTGGACGGCGTCAAGAAGATGTCCAAGTCCTTGGGTAACTATGTAGGTATCCAGGAAGCGCCCGGCATTATGTACAGCAAGCTCGTCTCTATTCCTGATGCGCTGATGTGGCGTTACTTTGAGTTGCTGAGCTTCCGCTCCATGGAAGAGATCGCTGCCTTTAAGGCGGATTGCGAAGCCGGGGCGAATCCGCGAGACATCAAGATCAAGCTTGCCGAAGAGATTGTCGCGCGCTTCCATGGTGAAGAGGCTGCAGCTTTTGCCCATCGTTCTGCAGGCAATCGTATGAAGGATGGGGAGCTTCCGGAAGATCTTCCGGAGATCGAGCTGGCCGCTTCCGAAGACATGCCGATTGCTGCCGTCCTTAATAAGGCGGGGCTGGTAAAGAACTCGGCAGTCGCTCGCGACCTGCTGGCATCCGGCGGCGTGCGTATAGATGGTGAGGTGGTAGAGCGCGGGTTTGTATTCAAGCTGGGGGCGACCCATGTTTGCCAGGCCGGCAAGAAGGCGTTCGGGCGGATTACACTTCGCTTGGAATAAAGTTCAAATAAGTGCTTGACGCCCCTCTGGATCTGTCTATAATTCGCCCCACTTCCGGCGCAGACGAAACGGAAAACTCCTTGATAATCAAAGAGTTGGACGAAGTAAGCAGCGAGGAATGCTTCGGTTCAG
>NZ_JASCOY010000071.1:0-25725 GCF_029960075.1 Pseudomonas sp. PS02290 | reverse complement strand
ATTCAAGCATCTGAACCGAAGCATTCCTCGCTGCTTACTTCGTCCAACTCGTTGATTATCAAGGAGTTTTCCGTTTCGTCTGCGCCGGAAGTGGGGCGAATTATAGACAGATCCAGAGGGGCGTCAAGCACTTATTTCAACAGACAGAACAATCACTGATATTTGGCGCCTTTGCTGCTTAACAGACCGCTATCCATGGGTTCTTATAGGAGCGTGCGCTTCTTTAACCGCTCTTTATAGGGATCCAGGAAGCAGCCGCTCGCACAGCCATCGGCGTGATACACGATGTCACTGGCATTTGTCTCACTATTGAGCGATGTTTAGCCGGCGCGCCTTGACATGGTGCCGCCCCTCCACATGGACGTGACCGTTGGTGGCAGCATGCGAATTCTGGATAGTCACTGACCGCAACGTGTTGGTCAGGTAAGGATATGAATGAAGTACTTTTTAATGGCACTGGCAGCATTGGCGGTCGCTGGATGCGCAGCGACGTCTAAACCGGTCATGGGTAAACGCGGCATCCACATCAATTGCTCGGGCCTGTCGTCCTCGTGGGAGCAGTGCTATGACATGGCGACCAACTCCTGCGTATCCAAGCAGTATCGTGTGATCGCCAAGTCCGGTGACGGCGCCGAAGACACGGGGGGCTATCCGCTCGGTCTGAATCCGGCCGGCTATACCAGCCGCAGCATGATCATCATCTGCAAGAAGCCGACTAACCCCTAGTCGGCTACCGACAGCGCATCCACCTGCTGACACAGCAGGTCATGGCTGGCGTCCACCACGCGTTGCTGGAGCTCGGGCGTCGCCATCATTCGCGCGACCGTCAGAGCACCAACGCACTGAGCAATGGCTGCCCACGCCAGATCTTCGTCCCCCAGCACTTCAGCCCATGCCTTTTGTAATTCGCACAACCAGTGCTCGGCGCGCAGACGAGCCGGTCCTTCTGCGCGGGCAATTTCGGCGCCCAATGCAGGAATGACACATCCACCCGCAGGATTCTGTACATGCGCCAGTGTCAGGTAATGCCGCAGGCACTGCTTGATTCGGTCCCTGGTCAGCGACTCATCGCCACCGAGTAACGCCAGGCTGCGGGTCAACTCGCGCTCAACCACCGCCTGAAACAACGCATCCTTCGAAGAGAAGTGACTATAGAAAGCTCCTCCGGTGAGCCCGACGGCTTTCATCAGACTGTCCACCCCCATAGGCGCGAAGCCTTTCTCCTTCACCAGAGCGGCGCTGCTGTCGAGCATGGCGCGCCGGGTTTGCTCTTTATGGTCGACCGAGTAGCGCATTGTTTCCCCCCCCTTTTACTTAAGTAAGTGCCTTGACGCTCTCGCGACCCTAGCATAACGTCCGTTAAGTAAACGATCGTTTAATAAAGGTATCGTGATGACCATTACATTGAATAACAAGAAGGTCGTTCTGGTTGTGGGTGCAGGCGACGCGACAGGAGGCGCGATTGCCAGACGCTTCGCCCGGGAGGGTTACGTGGCGTGTGTCACTCGCAGGAGCGCCGACAAACTTCAGCCCTTAGTTGACTCGATTCGGCAGAGCGGCGGCGAAGCTCACGGGTTCGCCTCGGACGCGCGCAAGGAAGATGACGTGGTGGCGCTGATTGAGCAGATCGAGACTGAGATCGGCCCGATCGAGGCCTTCGTTTTCAATATCGGCGCCAACGTGCCCTGCAGCATTCTCAAAGAGACGGCGCGCAAGTACTTCAAGATTTGGGAGATGGCGTGCTTCTCCGGATTTCTGAACGCCCGGGAGGTCGCCCTTCGTATGGTCAAACGCAAACGCGGCACCCTTCTGTTTACCGGGGCGACTGCAGGCCTGCGCGGCGCTGCCCATTTTGCAGCCTTCGCCGGCGCCAAGCACGGGCTACGGGCACTGGCGCAAAGCATGGCCCGTGAACTGGGGCCGATGAACATCCATGTGGCTCACGTGGTGGTGGACGGCGCGATCGATACTGATTTCATCCGCACTCAGTTTCCCGAACGCTACGCGCTCAAGGATGAGGACGGCATTCTCGACCCTGAACACATCGCAGAAAATTACTGGTATCTGCACAGCCAGCCCCGGGACGCATGGACGTTCGAGCTGGACCTGCGCCCCTGGAACGAACGCTGGTAAGCCCCTGCGTCAGCGAATCACATGGGCGCACGCCCGCATCTATATAAGAAGAAGGAATGCAATGATGAGCCGAAGCGTGGAGTTTTACTTCGATGTGGGCAGCCCGACCAGTTACCTGGCCTACACCCAGTTGCGGAGGATCTGCGACGAGACGTCAGCGACCCTGATCTACCGGCCCATCTTGCTGGGCGCAGTGTTCAAGGCGACAGGCAATGCGTCGCCCAACGACGTGCCTGCCAAAGCGCGTTACTCCATCAATGATCTGGCACGCTTCGCCAAGCGCTATCAGGTTCCCCTCACCTTCAACCCTCACTTCCCGATCAACACGCTCAGCCTGATGCGCGCGTTGACTGCTGCGCAGATGCTCCAGCCGCAACGGTTCATTGAATTGCTGGAAATCACTTTCAGGGCGATATGGGTAGAAGCGCTGGACTTGAACGACCCTGGGGTGTTGTCAGCGGCCCTCACAAGGTCTGGCTTTGATCCGGCAGAAATCCTTGGCTGGGTCAGCAACCCCAGCGTCAAGGACCAGCTGAAAATCAATACCGAAGAAGCCGTTGCACGAGGCGTGTTTGGTGCCCCGAGCATGTTCGTCGACGACGAGCTCTATTTCGGTCAGGACCGACTCGATTTCGTCCGGGAAGCGCTAACCGAATAACCTGCCTGTAATGCCACCGCCAAAGAGGACGGTGGCGTTCAGGGTCAAACCGCCGCTGTCCTACCTTCCAGCCAGGCCAACGCGGCGCCCTCCACGAGTGGACTGAGGCGCTGCCTGACCTGGGCGTGGTATTCGTTCAGCCATTCACGCTCGTCTTGGGTCAGCAGGCCGATTTCAAGGCAGCGCGTGTCTATCGGACAGAGCGTGAGGGTCTCGAACTTGAGAAACTCGCCGAACTCGGTCTTGCCCGCCTCCTGATTGATCACCAGGTTTTCAATGCGCACACCCCACTGCCCCGGCCGATACGTCCCCGGCTCGATCGACGTGATCATCCCCGGCTGCATCGCGGTTTGCGGCGTGGCGGCGGCTTGATAGGCAATCACCTGCGGGCCTTCGTGCACGTTCAGGAAATAGCCGACGCCGTGACCGGTGCCATGACCGTAGTTGACGCCCTCGGCCCAGATCGGGGCGCGAGCGATGGAGTCGAGCAGCGGCGAAAGAATGCCGCGCGGAAAGTGCGCACGGGACAACGCGATGACGCCCTTCAGAACGCGCGTGCAGTCACGCTTCTGTTCAGCGGTCGGCGTGCCGATGGGCACCATGCGGGTGATATCGGTCGTGCCGCCCAGGTATTGGCCGCCGGAGTCGATCAGCAGCAAGCCGTCCCCCTCAATTTGCGCGTGCTCTCCTTCGGTGGCGCGGTAGTGAGGCATCGCCCCGTTACCGTTGAAGCCGGCAATGGTGGCGAAACTCTGGGACACGTAGCCCGGCCGACGGGCCCGCGCCGCGCTGAGTTTCTCGTCGATGGTCAGCTCGCTGACGGGCTCTTTGCCCAGCGCTGAATCCAGCCAGGCGAAGAATTCGCACAGCGCCGCGCCGTCCTGCTCCATCGCCTGGCGGATGTGCCGGGTATCAGCAGCGCTTTTCTGCGATTTGAACAGGGTCGTCGGGTTCAAGCCTTCGACCAACGTCACTTCGCTGTCGAGATAGTCCAGCAGGCCACAGGTGACCCGCGCCGGATCCACCAGCAACCGCGCGTCCTTGGGCACGTTGCGCAGCGCAGTGCCGATGCGGGTGTATTCATGCAGGGTGATGCCGTCTTGCTCCAGGGTGCTGCGCAGTCCGGCGTCGACTTTCTCTGATGCGACAAACAGGTTGATGCTGTGCGGGCCGATCAGGGCGAAGGAGATGAACACCGGGTTGTAGGAGACGTCGGCGCCACGCAGATTAAACAGCCAGGCGATGTCGTCCAGGGTGGCGAGAAAATGCCACTCCGCGCCGCGCTCGGCCATCACCGTGCGCAATCGAGTGAGTTTGTCCGTGCGGCTTTCGGTGGCGTGGGGCGCGGCGTGCTCATAGATTGCCTGGGCCGGCAACGCAGGGCGGTCGTTCCACAACTCCGTCAGAGGGTCGAGGTCGGTGCGAAGGCGCGCGCCTTTTTCGTACAGATTGGCAGCCAGCGTGCGCGACGACGCCACGGCCAACACCGCGCCATCCACCGCGACGACGGAATCCGCCTTGGCCTGGTCGGCGAGCCATTCAAGTGGGCCGGTCTGGCCGGGCTGCAGCTTGACCAACTCGATGCCGCTGCCTGCCAGCTCCTTGCTCGCCTGCTCCCAGTAACGGCTGTCTGCCCAGAGGCCGGCGAAGTCCTGGGTGATGATCAAGGTGCCGACGGAACCGTGGAAGCCGGACAGCCACTGCCGCCCTTGCCAGTAACCCGGCAGATATTCAGAGAGATGAGGGTCGGCCGACGGCACCAGCCAGGCGTCGATGCCCTCACGGCTCATCAGGGCGCGCGCCTGCGCGAGGCGTTGCATCGCCACTCCAGTGGTTTTCGACTGCGTATTCATTGAATCTCCTGGTGACCCGAATTGTTTGCGTCGCAGACCCGGATAATGGAGCAGCGATCAAGGCTGAGCAACCGCAGCGCCGCATCCACCCTTGGCCGCAGTAATGACGCGCCGGGGCCACTGCATGGCGCACTGATGAAGTCTTCGGTCATATCAACCACCTCACCCACATCGATGTATATATAACCGAACACAGTTCTATCTATAAAACCGCAACACCACTGTGATCGCTTAATTACAAACTTACCTCTCACTTGATTAGTTGCCCTGCGCACAAGTACGCGTATATGACGGGATTCAATAATCGAGCGCCATAAAACCGTTACCCCCATACGCGCCCAAGTTCTGACGTTGGAAAAACGTCTTCCCGGTAATTTTCAATAGCCAAACAGGGGGTCTCCGGCAGTGCCTAAAAAGCGTCGCGCACCACGACAGGGCAGTGATGTTTTATTGACTCTGTTTAAAATCAATCACTTAGGCATGCCAACGATCCGCTTATCAAAAAATTAACAGAATGATGGCGAAATAATTTGACAGAAACTCTGCCTCCGCCGATATATAGGCACGTCCAATGTTTTCCCGTTTTTGCAGTGCGGCCCTAGAGCCGTGCGCCGAGAGCATTCCGACTTAATTACCCTGAGACTGCCCAAAAAGTTGACGATTCAAACGGTGTGAAATCTGCGCCGGTGGGCAGTTTTTGGTTCAAAGAAAGGTTTTTTCGAATTACTGAATGTGCTCGGTGGGGCGGTAGCTTTGCCCAACGCTTTTGTCAGCCAGTGCTGAATGAAGTCACCGTTTGAATGCACGCCTAATTAGTACAACGGCAGGATCTGCAGATTCGGGCGGTAGCGTGCCTGAAGCACAATTCACTCCGCTGCCCTGCACTCCTCACTCTCTACGAGGGCCTGATGCAATGCCTTTATCTTTCGACATGGATGAGCAGCTGGTTCAGCGACTGGCTGACGAAATCGATACCAACGGCTTTGCAAAACTGAACGCGGCCGTGCCTGACACGGACCTGCAGCAGTTGCGGGCCTGGACTGACGAACAGGCGCAGAAACACCAGGGCGAATACTTTGCCTACCACGGTGAAGCGGCACTGAGCGAAAGCCTGCTGGCGAGTTACTGGTCCGACCCGCGTTTCAAGACGCTGCTCGGTCGCCTCTACAAGCATGCAGCCCGCCGCGACGCTGCCAGTGACCGCATTTTCCCGGTGCTGCGCTGCGTGCAGGGCAATCAGGGCAAGCGCGAATCCAACAGTTTCCACTACGACGCCAGCCTGGTGACCGCACTGATCCCGGTGTTCATCCCCAGTGAAGGCGAAGGACGCGGCGATCTGATGCTGTTTCCGAATATCCGCCGGGTGCGCTCATGGGTGCTGTTCAACGTGATCGAGAAGGCCCTGCTGCAGAACAAGATCACCCGCGGCTGGATCATCAAGGGCATGCAGCGCAACTGGCTCAAGCCGTATGTCCTGCGCCTGGAGCCCGGCAGCGTTTATTTCTTCTGGGGCTATCGCAGCCTGCACGCCAATCAGGCCTGCAGACCGGACGTGAAGCGCGCCACCGCGCTCTTCCACTTCGGCGACCCCCATGCAGGCAGCCTGGCCACCCGGTTGATCCTGAAAATCAATCAGGGCCGTGCGCGACGGATGAGTAGCAAAGCAGGCAGCCCGCCGCCGGCATCCACCCCCAATTGATTTCCCTCGAACCTGGCGTTGGCGGCCTGGCCTCAGACCGGCGCAACCGCATCACTGCCCAGAAAGCATTTTTCAAAAGCTTTGCATCTGAAATGGAGAATTCGATGATCAACGTCACCAAGACTTACCTGGGCGATATCGACAAGTTCAAGGGCTACGTCGAGGGCATTTATGCGCGCGGCTGGCTGACCAACCACGGGCCGCTGGTGTGCGAGCTCGAACAACGCCTGAAAGACTACCTGGGCGTCAAGCACGTCATTCTTACCAACAACGGCACCCTCGCCCTACAGGTCGCCTATCGAGCACTGGGCCTGAGCGGCAGCGCAGTGACCACGCCGTTCAGCTTTGTCGCCACCAGCAGTTCGCTGCAGTGGGAAGGCATTCGCCCGATCTTCGCCGACATCGACGCGCAGACCTGGAATATTTCGCCCGACCACATCGAGAGCCGCATCGTCTCCGACACCACCGCCATTGTCGGCACCCACGTCTTCGGCAACCCGTGCGCCGTTGAACGCATCGAAGAAATCGCCCGTCGGCGCAATCTGAAAGTCGTGTACGACGGCGCCCATGCCTTCGCCGTGCGTCACGCCGGCCAGTCGGTGCTCAACTGGGGCGACGTCAGCACACTGAGTTTTCACGCCACCAAGCTGTTTCACACCATCGAAGGCGGCGCGATTATCACCAACGATGACGAAACAGCGCGCCGGGTTCACCTGCTGTGCAACTTCGGCATCGTTGACGTCGACAAGATCGACGGCATCGGCATCAACGCCAAGCTCAACGAATTCTCCGCCGCGATGGGCCTGTGCATTCTCGACGACATCGAGAACATTCTTCAGGAACGCGCTGAAATCGCTGACCGCTACACCACCCGCCTGGGCGATTACGTCGACCTGCAGCGGCCGGAAAGCAACAGCGAACTCAACCACAGCTATTACCCGATCGCCCTGCGCGACGAACAACAACTGCTGCGTTTGCGTTCGGCGCTGAACACCAACGGGATCAACCCGCGCCGCTACTTCTATCCGTCGCTGGACACCCTTGAATACCTGCAGCCGCAAGCGGCACAAACCGCCTCGCGTTCACTGAGCGAGCGCGTGTTGTGCCTGCCGATTTACCCGGGCCTGCTGCGCGACGATCAGGACCGCGTCATTCAGACGGTGATCGCCGAAACCCGCACCGCCCACTCGCCGTACCGTGTGCCGTCCCTCGCGCAGGTCATGTAACGCCATCGCGCCATTCACCTAGATTCGCCGGAAGGACTTTCGATGCCAACCAAGCGCTCAGTCATACGCAACACTGCGTTGAGCTATGCAGGCCAGGCCTACACGCTGCTCGTGGGGATCCTGATCATGCCGTTCTACCTCGGCCACATGGGCGCCGAGGCATATGGGCTTATCGGGTTCTTCTCGGTGCTGCAAGCCTGGCTGCAATTGCTGGACGCAGGGTTGTCGCCGAGTCTGGTCAGGGCGGTGGCGCATCGACAAGGCAGCGACGGACTGGACCGCTACACCGGTCGCCTGCTGCGTTCGTTCGAGATCATCTTCCTGCCACTGGCGGGTTTCTGCTGCGTGGCAATGTATGCCGGCAGCGAGTGGATTGCCGTTCACTGGCTCAATGCCCAGGAGCTGTCGACGCAGACCGTGGTGCAGTGCATCGCGCTGATGGGCATCGTCATCGCCCTGCGCTTGTTTTCGACGCTCTATAAAAGCGGGATTCAAGGCCTTGAGCAGCATGCATGGCTGAACATCGCCAACGTGATCATCGCCACGCTGCGCTACTTCGGCGGGCTGCTGCTGGTGAGCACGATCTCCAACGACCCGGTGCACTTCTTCGAATTCCAGGCGCTGGTTGGCTTGATCGAAGCGTTGATCTTCGCCGCCCGTGCCTATCAACAGATGCCGAGGCCGTCGCCGCTGACCGGTTTCGACTGGGATCTGGTCAAGCCGATCATCCCGTTCGCGGCCAGCATGTCCGGCACCGCGGTGCTGTGGATCGTGCTGACCCAGATCGACAAGGTGCTGCTGTCCGAGCTGCTGCCACTTAATGAATACGGTTATTTCTCGCTGGTGGCACTGATCACCACCGGGATCATGATGCTCTCCAACCCGCTGGCGCAGACGCTACTGCCGCGTCTCACGGTGTTGATGGCCGAAGGGCGACGGGATGACATGCATCAGCTGTACCTGGCGGCCAACCGATTTGTGTGCACGTTCCTGTTTCCCCTCGCGGCACTGATCGCGCTGCACGCCGACGAGATGGTGTTTGCCTGGTCGGGCGACCGCGCTGCCGCCGAGTGGAGCCGGACGATTCTGCCGTGGTACTCGCTGGGCAGCGCCATCATGGCAGTCAGCGCATTCCAGTTTTATCTGCAGTACGCCTACGGGCGCATGCACCTGCATGTCTGGTACAGCATTGTTTCGGCGCTGATCACCGTGCCGGTGATGTTTCTGGCGATTCGCGGCTATGGCGCTTACGGCGCGGCGATTGCCTGGTTCGTGTTGCGGGTGGTGTCCTTCGCCATCTGGCCGGTCATCGTCCACCAACGTTTGGCTCCGGGCATTCACAGCCAATGGCTGCGCGACATCATCCGCATCAGCGTGATGACCGGCGTGGGTCTGGCGATCACCGAGCCTTTGCTGCGCCTGATCGCCAGTGACAACCGCATCGGCGTCTTTCTGGGTCTGGCCGTCTGCGGCCTGCTCACGCTGCTGATTGTGGCCGCCAGCTACAAGCCGCTGGTGATGAAGATTTCCGTTCTGTTCAGCAAACCCAGTGTTTAACTCCGAGTACCCAAGCCATGGATGCTATTAGCAATAAGACGAGCTCTTCGCCGTCCGCCGCGCCCTTGGTCAGCATCGTCTGTCCAGCCTACAACCAGGAAGCCTACGTCGCGCAGACGCTGGAAGGCTTTCTGATGCAGCAAACCACGTTCGCCTTCGAAATCCTGGTGAACGACGATGCCTCCACAGACGGCACCGCTCGCATCATTGCCGATTACGTCAAACGCTTCCCGACGCTGATCCGCCCCTTCTATCACGAGACGAATCAGTACTCGCAGAACAACCCGCCGGTGCCGGGTCTGTTCGGCGAAGCCCGGGGCCGCTACATCGCCTACTGCGAGGGCGACGATTACTGGACTGACCCGCGCAAGCTGCAGATACAGGTGGATTTTCTCGAGAACAACCCGGATTACGTGCTGACCTACCACGACGCGATCCCCTTCGACATCAGCGGCCAATACCCGATTCAGCTGCAAGGCAAGCTGCGCGGGGATGCCACGGCGCTAGAGCTGCAGAAAGCGCGGCCGGTGTCGACGCTGACCACGGTGTTCCGCAACGTTTTCGATTCGTTGCCGCCCGAACTGCGTGCCGCGCCGCTCAACGATCTGGTCTGGTGGTCGCTGCTCGGTGCCTACGGCAAGGGCAAATTCATGGGTGAGGTCAAGCCGGCCATGTACCGGTTGCACCCGGGCGGCGTGTTTTCCATGCGCTCCAACAAACGCAAATTGCACATGGCGCTGCAGACCTCGGGCGCCCTGGCCAACTACTACAACCGGCTCGGCCATCAGGAACTCTATGAGCATTTCCTGATGGAGCTGGTCGAGTACTCGCTGTCGGCGATCACTCCGAAACGCAAGATGCAGACGCTCCTGGCGGTCGGGCAGAACTTCAGCTCCAACATCAGCAAAAGACTGATGACGACCCTCAGCAAAGGTCATGTTCAATAACGTACTGGTGGTCTGCGTCGGCAATATCTGTCGCAGCCCCATGGCCGAAGCCCTGTTCCGACAACGCGTGCCGAACGCGCGCATCCAGATCTCGTCGGCCGGCACCCACGCCATGCTCAGTTCCACTATCGATCCGCTGGCCCAGGCTGTGCTGCAGGTCAACGGCGTCCTCGCCCACAAACATCGAAGCCGTCAGATCGATCGGCAGATGCTCCACGAAGCAGAGCTGATTCTGGTCATGGAGCATCGTCAGACCCAGAGCGTCCTCAAGCTGGCCCCCGAGGTACGCGGCAAGACGTTTCTGATTGGCAAATGGCAACAAGCGCTGGAAATCGCCGATCCCTATCGGCGCCCGAAACTAGCCTTTGAACAGACCTACGAGCAGCTTTCGCGTTGTGTCGACGACTGGCTTCCTTATCTTCAGTCAGGAGATCCAAGATAAATGACCGCTATGAACCGTACTTCTCTGGACGAGGTCCAGGACTCCCGGATCGATTTGGCGACTATCTTGCGCACACTTTTCGATCACAAAGGATTGATTGCGTCGATTGTCGGCATCTGCGTCCTGCTCGGCGCCACCTACGCCATTCTCGCCACGCCGATCTTCCAGGCCAACGCGATGATTCAGATCGAGCCGCGCAAAGTGGGCATCGAGGGCCGCACCGAAGTCTCCAGCAAGCCGCTGTCGGTTTCCCAGGCGACCACCGAAATCGAGCTGATCAAATCCCGCGCAGTGCTGGGCAAGGTCGTTGATGACCTCAAGCTGTACATCGTGCAGAAGCCCAAATACATCCCGGGGCTGGGCAGCTACATGGCGCGTCGGTTCAAGCCGGAGCGTGAAGGCGCGCTGGCCGATCCGATGTTCGGCCTGAACAGCTACGCCTGGGGCGGCGAGAAAATCGACATCTTCCAGCTGGAAGTGCCGGACGCACTGCTGGGCGAAAAGATGACCATGGTGGCGGGCAAGCCTGGCACCTTCACCTTGTATGACGAAGACCGCAACAAACTGCTCAGCGGCCCAGTCGGTCAGACCGTCGAAGGCAGCGGCATCACCCTCCAGGTGGCTGCGCTCAATGCACGTCCGGGTACCGAGTTCACCGTCGTGCGTCAACGCACCCTGACCGCTGCGCTGGATTATCAGGACCGTCTGAAAATCATGGAAGCGGGCAAGGATTCCGGGATCGTCTACCTGTCGATTCAGGACCCGGACCCGGCACTGGCCAAGCGCATCCTCAACGAAGTCAGCCGCCTGTATGTGCGCCAGAATGTCGAGCGCAGTTCAGCTGAAGCCGCCCAGCGTCTGGAATTCCTGCGTTCGCAATTGCCTGCCGTGCGCAAGCAGCTGGAACAGTCGGAAATCGCGCTCAACAACTTCCAGATGGGCGCCAAGTCGGTTGACCTGAGCGTTGAAACCAAATCGGTTCTGGATCAGGTGGTCAAGCTGGAAGGCACCCTGTCGGACCTGAAAATGAAGCGTGTCGACGTCGAGCGTCTGTACACGCCGGAGCATCCGACCTACCGCGCCCTGATGACTCAGATCGGCCAGGTTGAATCCCAGAAAGCCGCGCTGCTGAAGAAGATCGAAGCCCTGCCGGCCACGCAACAAGAGTTGCTGCGTCTGAACCGTGACATGCAGGTCACCTCGCAGACCTACACCCTGTTGCTGGACAAGAGCCAGGAGCAGGACATTCTGCGCGCCGGCAGCATCGGCAACGTCCGCATCATCGACAACGCCGACGCCAACGTCGAAGAGCCGGTCAAGCCGATGCGCAAAATCATCGTGCTGGTCGCCGCCCTGATCGGCCTGCTGCTGGCCGTTGCCACCGTGTTTGTACGCCAGGCGTTCTATCGCGGCGTGGACAACCCGGAAGTCATCGAAAACCTCGGCATGCCGGTGTACGCCTCGCTGCCGTATTCGCGACTGCAGGAGCGCATGGAAAAGGCCGCCCAGAGCCGTTCGGCGAGCAAGGAGCCACGCCTGCTGAGCGTCAGCGCGCCGACGGAGCTGGCGATCGAAGCGTTGCGCAGCCTGCGCACCAGCCTGCACTTCGCCATGCTCGAAGCCCGCAACAACGTGCTGATGATTTCCAGCCCGACGCCGGGCGTGGGCAAGTCGTTCGTCTCCAGCAACCTGGCGGTGATCATTGCCCAGACCGGCAAACGCGTGTTGCTGATCGACGCCGACATGCGCAAAGGCTACCTGCACAAGATGTTCAACCTGACGCCCAAGCACGGTTTGTCGGACACCCTCGCTGCGCGTCTGGGCAGCAAGGAAGTCATCAACCACACCGAAGTGCGCAACCTGGATTTCATCTCCTGCGGTTACGCGGCGCCGAATCCGTCCGAGCTGTTGATGCACGACAACTTCAACAAAATGATCAGCGAGCTGTCGCCGCTGTATGACCTGGTGATCATCGACACCCCGCCGATTCTGGCCGTGACCGATGCCACGCTGGTCGGCCGCCAGTCCGGCACCTGCCTGCTGGTGACCCGCTTCGGCCTGAGCACCGCCAAGGAAATCGAAGCGTGCAAACGCCGCCTGATGCACAACGGCATTCTGATCAAGGGTGCGATCTTCAACGGTGTCCTGCGCAAGGCGTCCACCGCCGACTACGACTGCGCCGCTTACGGTTACGACTACACCACGGTCCGCAAGTAAATCGACATGCACGCCAAGGAGACACACATGGCCAGGA
The DNA here is from genome assembly GCF_029960075.1 of Pseudomonas sp. PS02290. Lineage (NCBI taxonomy): Bacteria > Pseudomonadati > Pseudomonadota > Gammaproteobacteria > Pseudomonadales > Pseudomonadaceae > Pseudomonas > Pseudomonas sp. PS02290. The sequence continues at coordinate 12,956 of NZ_JASCOY010000071.1, read as the reverse complement.
CCCTTGCAGTGATGCAGCCCTATCTGTTCCCGTACCTGGGTTACTTTCAGCTCATTGCTGCCGCAGACGTCTTCGTCCTGGGAGACGATCTGCAGTATGTTCGGTCCGGCTGGGTCAATCGCAACCGCATCCTGCATAACGACGAAGCGAAGCTGATCAGCTTTCCGTTGAAGAAAGACCGCTTTCAGTTGCAGATCAATCAGCGCCAACTGTGTGATCATTTCAGCGATGAGGCGCCGCGGCTGATCGATCTGCTGGCCGAGAGTTATAGAGAGGCGCCCTGTTTCGCGCAGGTCATGCCCTTGCTGGAGCGGTTGATCCGTTTCCCGCAGCAGAACATCGCGCTGTATGCCGAACACGCAATCCGTGAAATCTGTGCTTATCTGCACATCGTGACGCCGATCCTGCGCAGCTCGGACCTGATATTGGGTAGCGCTGCGGACAAGCAGGAGCGCATTATCCGCATCGCTCACACGTTTGAAGCCACGACGTTCATCACCCCGGAAGGCGGATCGGTCATCTATGACCGTGATCACTTCGCCCGCAACGGCTTGCTGGTGCGGTTCTTCCGGATGAACCCCGTGGTGTACCGGCAGTTCCGGCAACCTTTCGTCGCCAATCTGTCGATCATCGATGTGCTGATGTTCAACTGCGTCGAGCAGGTGCAGCAGATGTTGACCGAATACGGGCTGGACAAGAATCCATCCAGCGCCCGGCCAGGCATGATGCACGGGCTGGCGCAAAAACCTGACGTTGTCCTGACCGGGTCGCACCGGATCGCAGTGGAGTGAAGTGTATGTCTGAAGTCGTCAATAGCGCCTGTGGCTCCGCGCGCTGGTACCTGATCCAGACCAAACCCCGCCAGGAAGCCCGTGCGGCAGAGCACCTGCAACGTCAGCAGTTCGAGTGCTACCGCCCGGTCAAGCACGGCGAGAAAAAACGCGGCTCACGGGCACCGGCCGAAGAAGAGCTGTTCCCCGGCTACCTCTTCATCCACATGGACCAGGCCAGCGACAACTGGTACCCGATCCGCTCGACCCGAGGCGTGGCGCGCATCGTCACCTTCGGCGGCATGCCGGTTCCGGTGCAGGATGCGTTGATCGAGCAAATCCGCCAGCGCCTGCTGGCGCCGCCGGCCAGGGTCACCTTTCAAGAAGGGGAAACGGTGCGGATCACGGCCGAGGGCTTCAACGACGTCGAAGCGATCTTCCTCGCCGCCGACGGTGATGAGCGTGCGGTGATTCTGCTCAATCTGCTGCAACGTGAGCAGAAGGTCACCCTGCCGGTCAGCAGCCTGTCGCGGATGCAAGCGCAGGCGTGAGCCGTTAGCGTTTTCCGTACTGATCCACACATTCTGACCCACACATCCTGAATCCCACGGGGCTGATGCTTTCAGCCTCTTGACCCCCCTTCGCCCGGAACTCGCCATGACCCAGAAAACCACACTGGTGACGCTCACCTATGGTGATCGTTTCAACTACCTGCACACGCTGGTCAGCCGCTCGCTGGAAAGCCCGCTGATCGATCGCGTGATCATCGTCAGCAACGCGTCCACCGCACCGCTGGATAACCTGCGCCGCACCTGGCCGAATCAGGTCAGCGTGATCTACATGCACGAGAACACCGGTTCCGCGCGGGGCTATTCGGTGGGGATTCAGGCCGCACTGGATGCCGGGGCCGAACACATCTGGCTGATGGACGACGACAACGCGCCGACCATCAACGCCATCGCCACGCTGCATCAGGTGCTCGAAGAACGTAAACGCGTCGACGGCGAAGACAAGGCCGCCGTGCTGGGCTTTCGGCCCACCCATCAGGCGGACATCGCCGCCGGCGTGCCGAACCGCTTCGCCATTCAGCGCCGTTCGAGTTTCTTCGGTTTTCACATCGCACAGCTGCCCTACAAGATCTGGCGCCGGCTGCCGTGGGGCGCGCCGCAAAGCCCGCACCGCAAACTGCCGATGGTGCAATTGCCGTTCGCCACGTACGGCGGCCTGCTCGCCCACCGCAATCTGTATCGCCGCATCGGCCTGCCGCTGGACGCGTTGATGCTCTACGCCGACGACAGCGAATACACCTTTCGCATCACCGCCGGTGGTGGCCGGATCTTTCTGGTGCCGGACGCCTTGCTCGACGACCTGGAAAGCTCGTGGAACATCAAGGCACGCACCAACAACATCTACGAGAGCTTCCTGCTCGGTGGCTCGGACTTGCGCGCCTACTACGGCGCGCGCAATCAGGCCTGGTTCGACAAAAACATCTGGGCCAATTCGTCGCTGCTGTACGGCCTCAACCGCTGGGTGTTCTTCCGCCTGCTGCGGCTGATCGCCAAGCGACGCGGTGCCGAGGAGCGCCTTGGCCTGATCGAACAAGCCATCCGTGACGGTGAGTCCGGGGTACTGGGTCTGAATCAGTCGTATCCACTATGAAAATACTGTTCATCAGCAGCCTGTATGCCCCTCACATTGGAGGCGGCGCGGAAATCATTCTTCAGCGTACCGTCGAAGGCCTGCAGCAGCGCGGCTGTGAAGTCAGCGTGCTGGTGACCGGTCCCGACGCGGGCCTGAGCGTCGAAGCGGTGAACGGCGTCAAGGTCTACCGCGCCGGCCTGCGTAACTTCTACTGGCATTTCGGTGCGCAGCGGCCTGGCCGTCTGGCGCGCCTGGGCTGGCATCTGCGCGACCGCTACAACGGCGCGATGCGCAGCTACGTGAAACAGGTCATCGGCAGCGAGCAGCCGCAACTGGTGGTCTGCCACAACCTGGCCGGCTGGTCGGTGTCCGTCTGGGACGAGATCACCGCTGCAAAACTGCCGATCGTGCAGGTGCTGCATGACATGTACCTGATGTGCCCGAGCAGCAACATGTTCAAGCGCGGCCAGTGCTGCCAGCAGCAATGCGGCAGTTGCCAGACCTTTCGCAAGGGCCACGACGCACGCTCGGCCCAGGTCGCGGCGGTGGTTGGGGTCAGCCGCTTCATTCTGGACAAGCTGCAGCAGCGCGGTTACTTCAGCGCCGCCAGCCCGTACGTCGTGCACAACGCCAGCCCGTTCACGCCGCCCACCGCCTCGCCCCATCAGCGGCGGCAAGCGGATCTGGCGACGAAAAAAGCGCCGTTGCGCTTCGGCTACATGGGCACGCTGTCCCATCAGAAAGGCGTGGCCTGGCTAATCGAGCAATTTCAGCGACTGCCCTTCGACGCCACGCTGCAGATTGCAGGGCGTGGCCAGACGGATGACGAAGCCACGTTCAAGGCGCTGGCGAACTCGTCGAAGATCAGCTTCGTCGGTTACCAGAAGCCTGAAGCGTTCTACCGCCAGATCGACGTCGCCGTGGTGCCTTCGCTGTGGAACGAGCCGTTCGGCATGGTCGCCGTTGAAGCCTGCGCTCACTCGGTGCCGGTGATTGCCAGCCGCATGGGCGGTTTGCCGGAAATCATTCAGGACCCGCTCAACGGTTTGCTGTGTGACCCGCAGGACCCCGACTCCCTGGGCCAGGCGATGTTGCGCTTGCACCAGAACCCGGAACTGCTGGCGCGTCTGAGCGGCCAGGCGCGGGTCAGCGTGGCGTCGTTACTGAACCTGGAGTTGATGCTCGACAGTTACCAAAGCATTTTTGCCCAGACGTTGCTGGACGACACCGCCCAGCGCAACCGGCATGCCCTGCCCCACCCGGTCTGAACACATCGGCATGCCTGCAAGCGATGCCGACATTACCACCGACGGCCCGAGACCTACCTGAGCAAGCGCTCCGGACCGTGCCTCTTCACTGAGACAAGCCATGCTCATCCCTTACCTGACCCGGTTACGACGACCCTCGGCGGTCCTGTTGCTGGGCTTGTTGATAAGCTGCATCACGCGAGCGGACGAAGCATTCATCATCGGCGTCGACACGCACTTGATGAACAAACCCGGCACCTCCGTCCGCGCGTTCCAACTGCTGAAAGCGGCGGGAGTCGACTCGGTGCGCGACGATGCCTACTGGTCCAGCGCCGAGCCCCGACGAGGGTTATTGAAGATCGAGCCTTCGTGGCAGTCGTTCCTGAGCGCCGCCCAGGAACACCGATTGCGACCACTGTTGGTGCTGGGCTACGGCAACCCGTTTTACGAGAACTACGCCAAACCGCGGAAACCCTCGGTGCGCGACGCTTACGGCAACTACGCCAGCTTCGTCACCCGCCAGCTCACCGACAGCGTGGACTTCTACGAGATCTGGAATGAGTGGGACAAGGAAAACCCGGTCGATCCGGGGTTCGCCAGGGACTACAGCCTGCTCATCGAACAAACCGCCCAGCGCATTCGCGCCAACCAGCGGCCGATGGTGATTCTGGCCGGCGCCGTCACCAGTCAGGGGATGGACCTGGGGTTTGCCGATCGGCTGGTGGAATCGGGCGTGCTCAACCATGTCGACGGGTTGTCGCTTCATCCGTATGTGTATTGCCGTTCGGATGAGCGCAACACCCCGGAAAACTGGATTGCCTGGCTGCGGCGGATCAGCGAGGACCTGAAGGACAAGAACCGCAACAACGGCCCGGTGCCGCTGTACCTCACCGAAATGGGCTGGCCCAGCAACGATGGGCGCTGCGGCGGTGATGAGAAGACCCAGGCGGCGTTTCTGGCACGCAGTTTCTTCCTGGCGCAGACGATGCCCAACGTCAAGGGCATGTGGTGGAACGGCCTGCTCAACGACGGCCCCGACGGCACTGATCCGGAGCAGAACTTCGGCCTGCTCAATCAGGACCTGAGCATCAAGCAGGCCTACCTGACGCTGAAGGCCATCAGCCCGACGCTGCATCAATTCCGTTACGACGCTGAAAAGAGTCGAGAAATCGACTCGCAATACCTGCTGCGGTTCGCCAAGGGTTCGGAGCAGATCATGGTCGCCTGGACCGCCGGGCTGCCGCGTTCGATCAAGGTCGACGCCAGCAGCGTGCTGCGCGGCAACGTGCAATACATCGACACCCGCCAGCCGCAACGCGGCCTGGTCGACAGCGGTATCCCGTGGAACTGCAACGACGGGCGTTGCTCGGCGCAAGTGCCGATCGATGACTTCCCGAAAATAATAAGCCTGGGCACACGCCCGGCACTGTTTGCCTTGCCCTGAATTCTGCCTTTTTTATTCCGGTCCGCCTTTAGAGCGCCCCTTCATTCAGGGCGCTGACGGCTCCTGCGCACGACCCCTTTATCTCTTCTACAGGTCGACCACAATGATTGTGATCAATGCACGTTTTCTGACCCAGGAACTGCGGGGCGTTCAACGCTTCGCCGAACAGATCTGCCTGGCCCTCAAGCAACTGCGCGACGACGTGGTGTTTGTTGCTCCCCACGGCATTCAGATGCACGAAAGCGCCAAGGCCCTCGACGTGCAATGCATCGGCAGTCACAGCGGCCACCTGTGGGAACAACTGGACCTGCCCCTGTACCTGCGCCGTCAGGGCAACCCGCTGCTGATTTCCCTGTGCAGCACCGCGCCGCTGTTGTACGGCAATCAGATCGCGACCCACCACGACGTCACCTATGTGCGTCACCCGGAAAGCTACACACGCACGTTTCGCCTGCTCTACCGGACCATGACGCCGATCATGCTGTCGCGGATCAAGTCGCTGCTGACGGTGAGCGCCTTCTCCAAGGGAGAAATCTCGCAGTTCTACAGATTTCCGGAGAAGAAAATCTTCGTGGTGCCCAATGCCGTCAGCGGTGCGTTTCAACCGGGCCCGCCCCTTAAAGAGCAACAGGACTACCTGCTGGCGGTGTCTTCGCCCAGTGCGCACAAGAATTTCAGCCGGATGATTCAGGCGTTTCTGCTGCTGCGCGGCCACGATGATCTGCAACTGCGCATCGTCGGTGGCGCCAGCGGGATCTTCAGCGACGACAACCTGCAACGTCTGGCCAGTCGTGACCCGCGCATCCGCTTTCTGGGGCGCCTGAGCGACGACGAACTGATCAGCCAGTACCAGGGCGCAACGGCCTTTGTGTTTCCGTCGCTGTATGAAGGCTTCGGCATTCCGCCCCTGGAAGCCCAGGCCTGTGGTTGCCCGGTGCTGGCGGCGAACGCGGCGTCGATTCCCGAAGTGCTGCAGGCCAGCGCGCTGTATTTCGACCCGCTGGACATTGACCACATGGCCGCCGCCATGGAACGCATTCTGACGGACATGCCGCTGCGCCAGTCCCTGCGCCGACGGGGGCTGAACAACGTGGCGCGGTTCTCCTGGGAAGAGTCGGCACGACAGGTTTCCCAACGCATCGACGCGCTGCAGAGTCCGGCCAGAGACCGGCGCAGCAGCCAGGGCAGCGATGCACTGGGTCGCGAATCTTCCAGCAACTGAGGCCCTGCCATGAAACGCCTTGCCTATCTCGACGCATTGCGCGGCATCGCCGCCTTGATGGTGGTCTTCACCCATTTGTATGCACCGGTCATCGGTCACGTCTGGGTGCTGGATTACCTGATCGACCCGGGCAAATTGGGGGTGCTGTGGTTTTTCATGATCAGCGGCGTGGTGATCCCCTACAGCCTAAAGCCGGTGCCGGACGGCGCTCGACGCTTTCTGATCTCACGCTTCATGCGCTTGTACCCGGCCTACTGGCTGTCACTGCTGCTGTTTGTGCTGATGCTGCAGTTGACCGGCGCGCCGCTGCCGTCCTGGCCGCAGATCGTCGCCAACCTGACGATGGTGCAGGCGGCACTGGGCTTCGACGACGTGGTCGGCCTGTACTGGACGCTGTTCATCGAACTGGTGTTCTACGGCCTGTGCCTGGCGTTGTTCATCGCCGGCAAGCTGTACGACCTGGCCTTCCGGGCGCGCTGTTCGCTGGTGTTTCTGCTCGCCGCGCTGGCGATGAGCGTTGCCCGCGCGCTGACCGAACACAAACTGCCGGTGGCGCTGCCCCTGGCGTTGTCGCTGATGTTCTTCGGCTCGGTGTGGCGTCAGTGGTTGCTGGCTGAACACAGCCCGGCGCTGACGCGGAACCTGAAGATGCTGTTCGTGGCCTTCGCCGTGCTGTTGCCGCCGACGCTGATCATGGCGTACAGCAAGGACATGGGCACCGGCGAAACCTGGGGCCGTTACTGCTTCACCTACGCCGTGGCCATCGTCAGCTTCGTGCTGCTGACCCGCAGCGTGCGCCTGAACCACCCGGCGCTGGTCTGGCTGGGCGCAGTGAGTTACTCGCTGTACCTGCTGCACCCGTCGATGGGCATGCTCAGCGAATTTCTGCTGCGCGGCACCGACGCACCCGGCCTGCTGGTGGCGCTGGTCGCGACGGTCCTGACCCTGGGCGCTGCCCATTTGTGCTTCCGCTACATCGAACACCCGTTCATCCAGCTCGGAAAACGCCTCAATAACCGCAAAGCCGAGACGCAGCCTGTCAGCGTCTGATTTAGCGCCTGCGCACATGGAAAGGCATGGGATGGCCCTCGCGAGCCTGGCTCGACGTGCCGGGCGTCCCTCAGCCGTTAATGCAGAGAATTCCAATGAAAATTGCAATCGTCCACGACTGGTTGGTGACATACGCCGGTGCCGAAAGGGTTTTGGCATCGCTGATCAACATCTGGCCCGAGGCGGATCTGTTCTCCGTCATCGATTTCCTCAGCGACGAGGACCGCGCCCGACTGGGCGGCAAGGTCGCGAAGACCACGTTCATCCAGCGCCTGCCCAAGGCCAAAACCAAATACCAGCGCTACCTGCCGCTGATGCCGATGGCCATCGAGCAACTGGACCTGTCCGGTTACGACCTGATCATCAGCAGCAGTCACGCCGTGGCCAAAGGCGTCCTGTGCGGGCCGGACCAGTTGCACGTCAGCTACGTGCATTCGCCGATCCGTTACGCCTGGGACCTGCAGCATCAGTACCTCAAAGAGGCGAACCTGAGCACCGGCCTGAAAGGCAAAGTGGCGCGGATGATCCTGCATTACATGCGCATGTGGGATCAGCGCACGGCCGCGGGCGTCGACGACTTCATCGCCAACTCGCACTTCATCGGCGCGCGCATCACCAAGGCCTACCGTCGCGAATCCACGGTGATCTATCCGCCGGTGGACACCCTCGGTTTCGCGCTGCAGGAACAGAAGCAGGATTACTACTTCACCGCCTCGCGCATGGTCCCGTACAAGCGCATGCCGATGATCATCGAAGCCTTCGCGGCGATGCCGAACAAGCGTCTGGTGGTGATCGGCGACGGTCCGGAAATGGACAAGGCCAAGGCCGCTGCGGCCAACGCGCCAAACGTCACGCTGCTGGGCTACCAGCCGTTCGCGGTGCTGCAGGAACACATGAGCAACGCCAAGGCGTTCGTGTTTGCTGCCGAGGAAGATTTCGGCATCAGCCCGGTGGAGGCCCAGGCCTGCGGCACGCCGGTCATCGCGTTCGCCAAGGGTGGCGTGGTGGAAACGGTCTGCGGTCTGGATCATCCGCAGCCGACCGGCGTGCTCTACCCGGAACAGAGTGTGGCGTCGCTGATGGCCGCCATCGAGACGTTCGAGATCAACGGTTCACGCATCACCGCGCAAGCCTGTCGGACTAACGCCGAGCGCTTCAGCGAAGCCCGCTTCGAACTGGAAATGCGCCAGTTCGTCGAGACCCGCCTGAGTGCTGCGCGTCAAAGCCGCCAGCCTGCGCACATCCGGCCGATGCAGATCGCGCCGACGCTGGTCAGCAGCGACCTCTCCGCCCGCGTTGTTCCGATCAAATCCGTCTGAGCGAGCCCAGCCTATGCGTACTCCATTAAGGGGCATCCTGCATGCCCATTCATCGTCGCTGTCCGTCGCTCACCGGCTGCTCGATCTGGCGGTCATCGCGGTCGGCGGTTACGGCGTCAACCTTCTCACCGGCACGCCAATGAGCTCCGAAGCCTGGATGCAGATTCTGCTGGCGGCGGTGGCTTTCCACTGGCTGGCCGAATACAACCAGCTGTACGGCTCGTGGCGTGGCGAGCGCATTGTGCGCGAGCTGCTGAAGGTCGCCAATTACTGGGGCCTGGCCTTCGTGCTGCTGCTGTTCGTCGATTACCTGCTGTTGCAGCCCGACGATCTGGCGAACGACAGCCAGATGGCCTGGTTTGCCGCCGTGCTGGTGGCGCTGTGTGGTTATCGTCTGGCGATTCGCAGCGTGCTGCACGCGTTGCGCGCCCAGGGTTTCAACACCCGTCGCGTGGCGATCGTCGGCACCGGCCATTGCGGCGAACGCCTGGCGATGTCCATCGAACGCGCGCCGTGGATGGGCCTGAACCTGCTGGGCTTCTATGACGAAGCACCGCAGCAGATTGACCTGGCGCGCATCGGCCGACGCATTCCGGTGCTGGGCGATCTGGATCAACTGATCCAGGACGCCCGCGACGGCAAGATCGACAAGGTGTACATCACCCTTGAACTGGGCGCGCAGGCGCGTTTGCAGGAACTGATCAAAGGCCTGAGCGATACCACTGCGTCGGTCTATGTGATCCCGGATGTGTTCATGTTCGAGTTGCTGCATGCCCGCAGCGAAAGCATCAACGGCCTGCCGAGCATCAGCATTTTCGATTCGCCCATGGACGGCGCCTGGAGTGTGGTCAAGCGTCTGGAAGACATCGTGCTGTCGAGCATCATCCTGACCATGATCGCCCTGCCGCTGATGCTCATCGCCCTGGCGATCAAGCTCACTTCCCCCGGCCCGGTGCTGTTCCGTCAACGCCGTTACGGCCTGGACGGGCGGCCGATCATGGTCTGGAAATTCCGCAGCATGAGCGTGCAGGAAAACGGCTCGGTGGTGACCCAGGCCACGCGCAACGACAGCCGCATTACGCCGCTGGGCGCGTTCCTGCGCCGTACCTCGCTGGACGAACTGCCGCAGTTCTTCAATGTGCTGCGCGGCGAGATGTCCGTCGTCGGCCCGCGCCCCCACGCCGTGGCGCACAACGAGCAATACCGCAAGCAGGTGTCGGGTTACATGCTGCGGCACAAGGTCAAGCCGGGCATCACCGGCTGGGCCCAGATCAACGGCTGGCGCGGCGAGACCGACACGCTGGACAAGATGCAGAAACGCGTTGAATTCGACCTGCAGTACATCGAGCACTGGTCGGTCTGGCTGGACCTGAAAATCATCCTGCTGACGCTCTTCAAAGGCTTCGTCAACAAGAACGCCTTCTAAAAAGAAAATCTGCCAAAAACAACAAACATGGCCAAGGGCTAGTAAGCTCGGCGGGAGGTGCACGGGTGCATGAGCGAATGTGATCCGATGTTCGGTGTAAGTAAGGGATGCAAAGAAATCACTGCGGTGCCAGTACGCACCTATTAGGATTAGAAGGAACATTCATATGAAAGTAACGTTAGCGGTCGTGCTGCTTTCCAGTCTGGTGTTGCAAGGCTGCGCATTCGCCCCCGGTCAGTACATGTCTTACAGCGATGTCACCGATAACGACCCCGACGGTCCCCAGGTCACGCTGATCAAAATCACCCCTGCCACTCTCGCGCAGCAGCAGAAAACGGCGGACGCCGCGGCCAAACCGCTGCCCCCGGAACTGCTGAACTACAAGACCCCTGAATACGTCGTCGGCCCGGGCGACGCCTTGCTGGTGACCGTTTTCGAACACCCTGAACTGACCGCGCCGGGCTCCCAGGAACAACTGGACGCCAACAGCCGCGAAGTGCTGAACGACGGCACCGTGTTCTTCCCGTACGTGGGCCGAATTCAGGCGGCCGGCAAGACTGTTTCGCAGATCCGCGAGCAACTGCGCATGGGTCTGGCGCCGCAGTACACCGAGGTGAAAGTCGACGTCAAAGTGCTGCGCTATAACAGCCAGCGCGTCCTGCTGTCGGGTGCGTTCAAGACCCCTGGCCCGCAAGCGATCACCAACATTCCGCTGAGCCTGGTTCAGGCCATCAGCCAGGCCGGTCTTGATTTGACCGACGCCAACCTCGCCGGCCTGACCCTGCGTCGCGACGGCAAGGATTACGTGATCGACGTTGACTCGCTGAACCGCAAGGACGCGCAGATCAGCAAGATCTTTCTGAAAGACGGCGACTACCTGCACCTCAACAGCAACTCGAAAAACAAGATCTACGTGCTGGGCGAAGTTCAGCGCCCTCAAGTGATCTCGTTCAGCACCACCAGCGTGAGCTTGCTGGAAGCGCTCGGCACCTCTGGCGGCTTGAGCCCTGACGCAGCCGATGGCGATGCGGTGTATGTGATTCGTGCACAGGACGCCACCCACGGGGCGACGGTTTATCACCTCGCTGCGAAGAAGCCGACCAGTTATGCACTGGCGAAAGGCTTCGAGCTGGCGGCCCAGGACGTGGTGTTTGTCGGCCCGGCCAACATCACCCGCTGGAGCCGTTACGTGAGCCAGTTGCTGGGTTCGAACAACATCATCCAGACCGGTGCGATGTTCAGGAATTGATGGGGCAGGCAGCTTCAAGCGGCACGTTTGGGGCTGCAAGCTGACAGCCGCGCAACAGAGCAACAGAGAAATCCTCGCAGTGGTCCGACTGCGGGGATTTTTTTTGGATTGAATTTGGCAGCGGCAAGTGTTGCTGAGGCAACACCGGATCAACAACTACGTGCGCCTGGATCAACAGTCTGGGGTGTCTGGCAGTATTGCAGCTGAGGCTGATCGCCGGATTCACGGGGGCAACGGACGATTGAGGGGGCTGGCACACATGCTGCTTCACTCCCTTCAAAGGGTCTTCACGCCCATTACTTCGCGTTGAACGCGGCCTGCACGGTGCCAAGCACCCCGGGTGACTGACCCCAAGGAAACAACACATGTTGGTAGTTTCGATTTCAGGTAGCCCTTCCACCCGATCGCGCTCGGGCGTGGTGCTGCAACATGCCGCGCACTGGCTCAAGGACCGTGGCGTTGAAGTGAACGGTGTGCGCATTCAGGATTTCGCCGCCGAGGATTTGCTCTACGCCCGATTCGACAGCCCACAGGTGGTGGCTTTCATCGACGCAGTGGCGAAGGCAGATGGCTTGCTGATCGGCACGCCGGTGTATAAGGCGTCGTTTTCGGGGGCGTTGAAAACGCTGCTCGACCTGCTCCCGGAGCGTTCATTGCACGGCAAAGTGGTCTTGCCGATCGCCACGGGTGGGAGCATTGCGCACATGCTGGCGGTGGATTACGCGCTGAAACCGGTGCTGTCGGCGCTGAAATGCCAAGAAGTGCTGCACGGGGTGTTCGCCATCGACAGCCAGATCAGCTACGGCGAGAACGCGTTGGGCGGTGATCTGGATGAACTGCTGACCCAGCGACTGCATGACGGCCTGGATCACTTTTTACTGGGCCTTCAACACCGGACCCAGGCGCGTCACAACGAAGCGGGCGGTCATTTGAAACTGGCGTTGTAAGCCTATCGACTTAACCCTGACGTGCTTTCGAAGCGACGCTGACTTCGGCGTTGTATTCGCCACGGTTGTCGAACTCGTGGGCGCGTTGCAGTTGTGGCTGTTCCATCATTTGCGCCTTGCGGGCCTGGAATTCGTCGTAGGACAGGCCGCGACGGTTGAGATCTTCGAGTGCCAGCTGGTGGGTTTCTTCAGCGCTGTAAGGGCGCAGTTCGGGATGATTGCCAGCGGCACAACCGGCAAGAACGGAGGCGGAGAGTAACAGGGAGAGGGCAAGAAGACGGTTCATTGGGAGCCTCCATTCGGCTCGTTTCTGGAATGAAGCCAAGGCTACGCGCCGGGCCTTTCCAGCAGAAATCAGTCGTCTTGATAGTGGCTATCGGGTTTGGCGCGCAATTGGCTGTTCGGCGATCTATCTAAGCGTAGAGTGCGTCGGCCTAACGGCCTCGGGTTTCGCCTTCGGCGAGTTACTTGGAAAAGCACCCCAAGTAACCAAGGGTGCTTGCTCTCGGTTTGGCCCCTCGTTCCTCGGGGTTCCTTCACTCCGGTCTCGCTCCGTGGGCCCGCGCCGAACGGACATCCATGTCCTGACGGCGCTCTCGCCGCATCCATGCGGCTCGGCACACTGCGCGAGACCTGCGTTC
>NZ_JASCOY010000070.1:0-27747 GCF_029960075.1 Pseudomonas sp. PS02290 | reverse complement strand
CGGTGTGTCAGCGAAACGGTTGCATCTGACCTACCGCTCTCGCGAGCAAGCTCACTCCTACAAGGTCGAACGCGCTTCATCTTTTTGTTTTTTCCTGCCGGACTACCGGCCCGATTTTTTTCTCAAGGAGTGACACCATGCTGGTGATGCGCCCCGCGCAAATGGCGGATCTGAGCGAGGTTCAACGACTCGCGGCAGACAGCCCGATTGGTGTCACGTCCCTGCCGGATGACGCTGGACGTCTGAGTGACAAGATTGCGGCGTCCGAAGCCTCGTTCGCGGCGGAAGTCAGTTTCAACGGCGAAGAGACCTACTTCTTTGTCCTCGAAGACACCGAGTCCGGTCGTCTGGTGGGCTGCTCCGGGATCGTCGCTTCGGCGGGTTATTCCGAGCCGTTCTACAGTTTTCGCAACGAAACCTTCGTCCACGCCTCCCGTGAACTGAAGATCCACAACAAGATCCACGTGCTCTCGCAGTGCCACGACCTCACCGGCAACAGCCTGCTGACCAGCTTCTACGTGCTGCCTGAGCTGGTCGGCACGCTGTGGTCGGAACTCAATTCCCGTGGCCGTCTGCTGTTCGTCGCCAGCCACCCGGAGCGCTTCGCCGATTCGGTGGTGACCGAGATCGTCGGTTACAGCGACGACCACGGCGACTCACCCTTCTGGGACGCCATCGGCCGCAACTTCTTCGACATCAACTACGCCGAAGCCGAGCGCCTGTGCGGGCTGAAAAGCCGGACCTTCCTCGCCGAGCTGATGCCCCATTACCCGATCTACGTGCCGCTGCTGCCCGATGAAGCGCAGGAAGCCATGGGCCAGGTTCATCCGCGTGCCCAGATCACCTTCGACATCCTGATGCGTGAAGGCTTCGAGACCGATCATTACATCGACATCTTCGACGGCGGGCCGACCCTGCACGCGCGGGTGTCCGGCATTCGCTCCATCGCCCAGAGCCGCGTCGTGCCGGTCAAGGTCGACACGGTCAGTACCGGTGATGCGGTGAAGGGCGGGCGGCCTTATCTGGTTTCCAACGGCCAGTTGCAGGACTACCGCGCCGTAATGCTGGAACTGGACTGGGTGCCAGGCAAGCCAGTGGCCCTGAGCCTGGCCGCGGCCGAAGCGCTGGGTGTCGGCGAAGGCGCCAGCGTGCGCATTGTCGCGGTCTGAAAGCCGGGCTCGATGGATGAGATGAGTTGACGGTGATGGGCGCTGCAGTCGCAGGCCGACGCCGTAAAGCAGGTTAGCGAGTTCGCCGGCGGTTGCAGAACCACCGGCATGAGGAGAAAGCATGATCGTTCGTCCCGTACGCAGCAGTGACCTTCCGGCGCTGATCGAGCTGGCGCGCAGCACCGGCGCAGGCCTGACCACCTTGCCGGCCAATGAAGAGCGTCTGGCGCACCGGGTCGGCTGGGCCGAGAAAACCTTCCGTGGCGAGGCCGGGCGGGGCGACGCTGACTACCTGTTCGTGCTCGAAGATGACGACGAGAAAGTCGTGGGCATTTCCGCCGTCGCGGGCGCCGTGGGGTTGCGCGAGCCCTGGTACAACTACCGGGTCGGCCTGACGGTCAGCGCTTCTCAAGAGCTGAATATCTATCGGGAGATCCCGACGCTGTTCCTGGCCAACGACCTCACCGGCAACTCCGAGCTGTGCTCGTTGTTCCTCCACGCCGACTACCGCAACGGCCTCAATGGCCGCTTGCTGTCCAAGGCGCGGATGCTGTTCATTGCCGAGTTTCCGGAGCTGTTCGGCACCAAGACCATCGCTGAAATGCGCGGCATCTCCGACGAACACGGCCATTCGCCGTTCTGGGAAAGCCTGGGCCGACACTTCTTCAAAATGGAATTCAGCCAGGCCGACTACCTCACCGGGGTCGGCAACCGCGCCTTCATCGCCGAGCTGATGCCGAAGTTTCCGCTGTACAGCTGCTTCCTCTCAGAGGCAGCGCGTGAGGTCATTGGCCGCGTACACGTCAGCACCGAACCGGCGCTGGCCATGCTCAAGGCCGAAGGTTTCAGCTATCAAGGTTACGTCGACATTTTCGACGCCGGCCCGGCCATCGAGTGCGAAACCAGCAAGATTCGCGCAGTCCGCGACAGCCAGGCGCTGGTGCTGGCCGTCGGCACACCGGGCGACGATGCGACGCCATTCCTTATCCACAACCGCAAGCGCGAAGACTGCCGCGTGACCGCTGCGCCTGCGCGCCTTGCCGCCGGCACGTTGGTGGTCGATCCACAGACGGCCAAGCGCTTGCGCCTCAGCGCCGGTGATCAAGTTCGCGCCGTGCAACTGTCGCCCGCTCGGGAGAGTATTTGATGAACACTTTGTACATTGCCGGTGCCTGGCAGGACGGGCAGGGCGACGCATTCGAGTCCCTGAACCCGGTGAGCCAGCAGGTGATCTGGTCGGGCCAAAGCGCGACGGCTGAACAGGTTGATGCGGCGGTCAGATCCGCCCGACAGGCGTTTCCGGCCTGGGCGACGCGCAGTCTGGACGAGCGCATTGCCGTGCTCGAAGCCTTCGCCGCTGCGCTGAAAAACCGCGCCGATGAAATCGCCCGTTGCATCGGTGAGGAAACCGGCAAGCCGCTGTGGGAATCGGCGACAGAAGTGACCAGCATGGCCAACAAGGTGGCGATTTCGATTCAGAGCTACCGCGAGCGGACCGGCGAGAAGAGCGGCCCGCTGGGCGACGCCACCGCCGTGCTGCGACACAAGCCCCACGGTGTGGTGGCGGTGTTCGGTCCTTACAACTTCCCGGGTCACCTGCCTAACGGGCACATCGTGCCGGCGTTGCTGGCGGGCAACACTGTCGTGTTCAAGCCTAGCGAGCTGACACCCAAAGTCGCCGAACTGACCGCGCAATGCTGGATCGAAGCCGGTCTGCCGGCGGGCGTGCTCAATCTGCTGCAAGGCGCGCGGGACACCGGCATCGCACTGGCGGGCCATTCAGGGATCGACGGGTTGTTCTTCACCGGTTCCAGCCGCACCGGCAATTCCCTGCATCAACAGTTCGCCGGTCGCCCGGACAAGATTCTTGCCCTGGAAATGGGTGGCAATAACCCGCTGGTGGTCGATCAGGTCGCCGACGTCGATGCCGCGGTGTACACCGTGATCCAGTCGGCCTTTATTTCCGCCGGCCAGCGCTGTACCTGTGCCCGCCGCCTGCTGGTGCCCCAGGGTGCCTGGGGCGATGCATTCCTGGCGCGGCTGGTTGAGGTGACCTCGACCATTCAGGTCGGCGCATTCGATCAACAGCCGGCGCCGTTCATGGGCTCGGTGATTTCCCTGTCCGCTGCGCAGGCACTGATCGATGCTCAGGAAGTGATGCTGGCCAACGGCGCAGTTGCCCTGCTCGAAATGACCCAGCCTGCCGCGCAATCAGCGCTGCTGACGCCGGGCATCATCGACGTCAGTGACGTGGCAGATCGTGAGGATGAGGAACTGTTCGGCCCGCTGTTGCAGGTGATTCGGTACGCTGATTTCGACGCAGCCATCGAAGAGGCCAATGCCACGCAGTACGGGCTGGCGGCGGGGCTGTTGTCGGATTCCCAGGCGCGCTATCAGCAGTTCTGGCTGCAGAGCCGTGCAGGCATCGTCAACTGGAACAAGCAACTGACCGGCGCGGCGAGTACGGCACCGTTCGGCGGTGTCGGCGCCTCGGGCAACCATCGCGCCAGCGCCTACTACGCGGCGGATTATTGCGCGTACCCGGTGGCGTCGCTGGAGACCGAAACCCTGGCGCTGCCTGCCAGCCTGACGCCCGGCATCACCCTGAACTGACCGCGCTCCTTGATAGCGCAGCGCACATCGAAGAATGTGCACATAAAAACAGATCCACGGAGCCTCACCGATGAAATCCTGTGAAGTCAACTTTGACGGTCTAGTGGGCCCGACCCACAACTACGGTGGGCTGTCCTACGGCAACGTCGCGTCCCAGAACAACTGCCAGCAATCCTCCAATCCGCGCGAGGCCGCTTTGCAGGGGCTGGCCAAGATGAAAGCGCTGATGGAGATGGGTTTTACCCAGGGCGTGCTGGCCCCCCAGGAACGTCCTGACGTGGCCGGTCTGCGCAAGCTGGGCTTCAGCGGCAGCGACGCACAGGTCATTGAGCGCGCGGCCAAAGAGTCGATGCCGCTGCTGGCCGCCAGCTGCTCGGCGTCGAGCATGTGGGTGGCCAACGCCGCCACGGTCAGCCCGAGCGCCGACACCGCCGACGGCCGCGTGCATTTCACCGCCGCCAACCTCAACTGCAAATACCACCGCAGCATCGAGCACCCGACCACCAGCCGCGTGCTCGGCGCAATGTTCGCCGATCAGCAGCATTTCGCCCACCACGCGGCGCTGCCTGCCGTTGCCCAGTTCGGCGACGAAGGCGCGGCCAACCACACGCGCTTCTGCCGCAGCTACGGGGAGCCCGGCGTCGAGTTTTTCGTCTTCGGCCGCGCCGCCTTCGACAGCCGTTTCCCCGCGCCGCAGAAATACCCGGCGCGCCAGACCCTCGAAGCCTCCCAGGCCGTTGCGCGTCTGCATGGCCTGAGCGCCGAAGGCGTGGTCTTCGCCCAGCAGAACCCGGCCGTGATCGATCAGGGCGTGTTTCATAACGACGTGATCTCGGTGGGCAATGGCGAGGTCCTGTTCTATCACGAGGACGCATTCCTCAATACCGAGCCCATGCTCGCCGAGCTGCACAACAAACTCGGTCAACGGGGCGGTCGCTTCCAGGCCATTTGCGTGCCGCGCAGTGAAGTGGCCGTGGAAGACGCGGTGCGTTCGTACCTGTTCAACAGCCAGTTGCTGTCCCGCGCCGACGGTTCGATGCTGCTCATCGTGCCGGAAGAGTGCCGCAGCAACGAGCGCGTGTGGCATTACCTGCAGCGCCTGCTGGCGGACGACAGCCCGATCAGTGAGGTCAAGGTATTCGATCTCAAGCAGAGCATGCAGAACGGTGGCGGCCCGGCGTGCCTGCGTCTTCGCGTGGCCCTGAATGAAACCGAACTGGCGGCGGTCAATCCAGGCGTTATCATGACCGCGCCGCTGTACGACACGCTGACGCAGTGGGTCGACAAGCACTATCGCGACCGCATGAGCGACAGTGATCTGGCCGATCCCCAACTGCTGATTGAATGCCGTACGGCGCTGGACGAGCTGACGCAGCACCTGAAACTGGGCGCGGTCTATCCTTTCCAGATCAATTGATGCACCCCATCCGTTGCGCCTGCGCCCAAGTGGCGTCAGGCGGCGATGTTTTTGCTTTTACAGAGAGAGTTTTGCCATGACCGACGCGCTGCGTTTGATCCTCGAAGACACCGACGGCACTCAGCTGGAAACGTCCTGCACCCGTCTTGCCGTTATCTGGCAGGGCAAAGAAGTCTGGATTCAACAGGACGGCCGTGGCCAGTTGCTGATCGGCGTTGACGTCGAAGAGGGCGATGCCGAATACGCCAACCTGCTGCTGCGTCCATTGGCGACCAACCTGGTCAGCCTGCAGCTGGAAATGGAACCGGCTGACATGAGCGGCGACGACGAAGAAGGCCACGTGCACGGCCCAGACTGCACCCACGACTAAGCCTGCGCAGGAAGCTCCCCATGCTCGCCCTCGGCAAACTGCTTGAACTGACCCTCGCGGGTCGCGAACCCGCGGAAAAGACTCAGCTGACCGTCGACGGCGTTCGCATGCGCTGGCTCGCCGAGGGAGCGCTGGAAGTCAGGCCTCCCGAAGCGCGGGACAATGGCACCGACCTGCTGCTGTCCGCCGGCATCCACGGCAATGAAACCGCGCCCATCGAGTTGCTCGACGCGCTGATTCACGCCATCGCCCGGGGCGAACTCAAGCCTCGCGCACGTATTCTGTTCCTGTTCGGCAATCCCGAAGCGATGCGCAGCGGCGGGCGTTACGTCGAGCAGGACGTCAACCGGCTGTTCAATGGCCGTCATGAGCACAGCGGCGGCAGCGAAGCCTTGCGCGCCTGCGAACTCGAGCGTCTGGCCGCCAGCTTCTTCAATATTCCGGGCCGTTACCGCCTGCATTACGACCTGCACACGGCGATTCGCGGTTCGAAGATCGAGCAGTTCGCGCTGTACCCGTGGAAAGAAGGCCGCGCCCATTCCCGCCGTGAACTGGCCCGGCTGCGCGCTGCGGGCATGGAAGCGGTGCTGCTGCAGAACAAGTCCTCGATCGTGTTCAGCGCCTACACCTACGACAAGCTCGACGCTGAAGCCTTCACCCTGGAGTTGGGCAAGGCACGCCCGTTCGGGCAGAACCAGCAGGTCAATCTCGACAAGCTGAAGTCCTGTCTCGAACGCCTGATCACCGGCACCGAAGCCGATGAGCCTGGGGATCTGAACGGGTTGCAGCTGTTCAGCGTAGCCCGGGAGATCATAAAGCACAGCGACGCCTTCCGCCTGAACTTGCCAGCGGACATCGAGAACTTCACAGAACTTGAAAAAGGCTACGTGCTGGCCGAAGACCTGGCCGATTCACGCTGGGTCATAGAAGAAGAGGGCGCCCGGATCATCTTCCCCAACCCGAACGTCAAGAACGGGCTGCGGGCGGGGATTCTGATCGTGCCGGCGACTGACGAGACATTGGCCTGACGCGACCTGTTCAAATCGCAGTCGCTCAATGATTGCAGGAGCGCACTTGGTTGTGACGGCTCTGGTTGAGTCAGGCGGGGCATCGGTGATTTTCCCGCTAATGCGGACTTGTGGGAGCCGAGCTTGCTCGCGAAGGGGCCGGTACATCCGCTAAATTTGTAGCGGCTGAAATGCCGTCTTCGTGAGCAAGCTCACTCCCACATGACCGTGTTCACTACGCCACATTGCGGTGTTTTCAACGGCCCTATATATCTTGCCGTTGAAGTGCCGGTTTCAGTGGGCGCCTCGTGATCAACCCGCCGCTTTCTGCCCCTCACTCACCCGACGCACTGCACGCAGCTTTGTCAGCGTGTCCGCGCAGGTCTTGGCCGCTTCCTGACCCTTGTGTACGAAGTGATCGAAGAAGAACTTCTGGTGCTCTTCACCGGCGTGGAAGTGGTGCGGGGTCAGCACGACCGAGAACACCGGCACTTCGGTGTCCAGCTGAACCTGCATCAGCGCGCTGATCACCGATTGCGCGACGAACTCGTGGCGATAGATGCCGCCGTCGACCACCAGACCTGCAGCCACGACACCGCCGTAGCGACCTGACTTCGCCAGCAACTTGGCGTGAAGCGGGATTTCGAACGCGCCGCCGACTTCAAAGAAATCGATGTCGGTCTCGGTGTAACCGTGTTGCGCCATCTCGGCGACAAAGCCCTTGCGCGCCTGATCGACGATTTCCTTGTGCCAGCAGGCTTGAATGAAAGCGATGCGCTCGTGAGCGTGAATGGCGGTAGGTTGCATGTGTTCTGACTCCTGTTTAATGAAAAAAACAGGGCGTTTTGGATCGAATGGGATGCCAGGGTACGTGCGAAACCGTCCGCGACGTCAAGCGCCTGGATTGGTCTGGAAACGATCCTGTTGTGCCAGTCCCGTTCTCTCTTCATCCGGACTATACCGTCGGCCCCGGGATCACACCGGGTCTGCTGACCTTGCATTGAGGGTAAGCTCGCTGCAAGCGCTCGCGGGCTAGACGCATTGCGCGCCATTACCGCCGGTGGGGAATCGCACCCCGCCCTGAGAACGTTGCCAACGGCGTTTTCCGTCGGCGTGCAGTTTGTAACATAGATTTCCGGGATTCGCTTGGAGCCTTTTTGATGGTTTTCATCAGCTTTTCTTATAAGGCGTCTTGGCATTCCAGTTCCAAGCCTTGATTATCGACGCCCCGGGCCTCAGAACTGAGGCTCGACCCTAATGAACGGGAGCTTCATCGTGGCGGTTATCGATCTGCGCAGTGACACCGTGACTCAACCCTCGGCCGGCATGCGCGACGCCATGGCCAGCGCGCCCCTTGGCGATGACGTGTATGGCGAAGACCCGACGGTCAACCGGCTGGAATCGTGGCTGGCGGAGCGTCTCGGTTTTGCCGCCGCGCTGTTCGTGCCGACCGGCACCATGAGCAACCTGCTCGGCCTGATGGCTCACTGTGAGCGCGGCGACGAATACATCGTCGGCCAGCAGGCGCACACCTACAAATACGAAGGCGGCGGCGCGGCGGTGCTGGGCTCGATCCAGCCTCAACCCCTCGACAACCAGGCAGACGGATCGCTGGACCTGAATCAGGTCGCCGCCGCCATCAAGGCTGACGACTTTCATTTCGCCCGCACCCGCTTGCTGGCCCTGGAAAACACCATGCAGGGCAAGGTCTTGCCGATGGAATACCTCGCGGCGGCCCGAGCATTCACCCGTGAAAAAGGGTTGAATCTGCACCTCGACGGCGCTCGCCTGTACAACGCCTCCGTCAAACTGGGTGTGGACGCGCGTGAGATTGCCCGGCATTTCGATTCGGTTTCCGTGTGCTTGTCCAAAGGGCTCGGCGCGCCGGTCGGCTCAGTGCTGTGCGGCTCAAGTGAGTTCATCGCCAAGGCCCGGCGTCTGCGCAAGATGGTCGGCGGCGGCATGCGTCAGGCTGGCATCCTGGCAGCAGCGGGGTTGTACGCGCTGGAGCATCAGGTCGAGCGTCTGGCCGACGACCACGCCAATGCCACCGCCTTGGGCAAAGCGCTTGCGGACCTTGGTTTTGACGTCGAGCCGGTGCAGACCAACATGGTTTACGTACGGATCGGCGATCGCGCCCAGGCGCTCAACGCCCTGTGTGCCGAGCGCGGTATCGTGCTGAGTGCTGCGCCGCGGTTGCGCATGGTCACCCATCTGGATGTGACGGCTGCGCATCTGGACAAGGTGGTTGCGGCATTTGCCGAATTTGGCGCTCGCTGATCGGGTGATCAGCCCGATTGCCGGTTTCTATCGAATAACACGCTGTACCGAGCGTACAACGCCTATATAATGCGGCCCTTTGCCGTCGCTGCGTCGAACGACGCTATGCATGTGCCAGGCCGCAGTTTCCGTGGAAGAACCTATGAAAAGCGCAGAAATCCGTGAAGCCTTCCTTCGCTTCTTCGAAGAGCAAGGCCACACCCGAGTCGCCTCCAGCTCCCTGATCCCGGGCAACGACCCGACCCTGCTGTTCACCAACGCAGGCATGAACCAGTTCAAGGATTGCTTCCTCGGCCAGGAAAAACGGGCCTACACCCGCGCCGTCAGCAGCCAGAAATGCGTGCGTGCCGGTGGCAAGCACAACGACCTGGAAAACGTCGGTTACACCGCGCGTCACCACACCTTCTTCGAGATGCTGGGCAACTTCAGCTTCGGCGACTACTTCAAGCGCGACGCAATCACCTACGCGTGGACCTTCCTCACCGGCGTGCTGAACCTGCCCAAGGAAAAACTCTGGGTCACGGTTTACGCCTCGGACGACGAAGCCTACGACATCTGGACCAAGGAAATCGGCGTGCCGGCCGAGCGCATGGTGCGCATCGGTGACAACAAGGGCGCGCCGTACGCCTCCGACAACTTCTGGACGATGGGCGACACCGGCCCGTGCGGCCCGTGCACCGAGATCTTCTACGACCACGGCGCCGACATCTGGGGCGGCCCGCCGGGCTCGCCGGAAGAAGACGGCGACCGCTACATCGAGATCTGGAACAACGTGTTCATGCAGTTCAACCGCACGGCCGACGGCGTTCTGCACCCGCTGCCCGCGCCATCGGTCGACACCGGCATGGGCCTCGAGCGCGTCAGCGCCGTCCTGCAACACGTCAATTCCAACTACGAAATCGACCTGTTCCAGAGCCTGCTCGCCGCTGCTGCAAAAGCCATCGGTTGCAGCAACGACAATCAGGCCTCTCTGAAAGTCGTCGCCGACCACATCCGTTCGTGCGGCTTCCTGATCGCCGACGGCGTGCTGCCGTCCAATGAAGGCCGTGGCTACGTGCTGCGCCGCATCATTCGTCGCGCTTGCCGTCACGGTAACAAGCTGGGCGCCAAGGGCAGCTTCTTCTACCAGATCGTCGCCGCACTCGTCGCCGAAATGGGCGAAGCCTTCCCTGAGCTGAAAAACCAGCAGGCGCACATCGAGCGCGTGCTCAAGGCCGAAGAAGAGCAGTTCGCCAAGACCCTGGAGCAGGGCTTGAAGATCCTCGAGCAGGATCTCGCCGAACTCAAGGGCACCATCGTCCCCGGCGATGTGGTGTTCAAGCTCTACGACACCTACGGTTTCCCGATGGACCTGACCGGCGACATCGCCCGCGAACGCAACCTGACCCTCGACGAGGCCGGTTTCGAACGCGAGATGGATGCCCAGCGTGAACGTGCGCGTTCTGCCAGCTCCTTCGGCATGGACTACAACAGCCTGGTCAAGGTTGACGTGGCCACGCAGTTCACCGGTTACAAAGCCACCGCAGGCGAGGCCAAGGTCGTCGCCCTGTACAAAGACGGCCTTGCGGTCGAGCAATTGAGTGAAGGCGAGGACGGCGTGGTCATCCTCGACCAGACCCCGTTCTACGCAGAGTCCGGCGGCCAGATTGGCGACAGCGGTTACCTGACCGCGGGCGATGCGCGCTTCGACGTGAGCGACACCACCAAGACCGGCGGCGCGTTCCTGCACCACGGTGTTCAAGTGTCGGGCAGCCTGAAAGTCGGCACCACCGTCAGCACCGAAGTGGCTGCCGAAGTTCGCCAGGCCACGTCGTTGAACCACTCCGCCACGCACTTGCTGCACGCGGCGTTGCGCCAGGTGTTGGGCGATCACGTTCAGCAGAAAGGCTCGCTGGTCGACAGTCAGCGCCTGCGTTTCGACTTCAGCCACTTCGAAGCCATCAAGCCCGAGCAGATCAAGGCGCTTGAAGACATTGTCAACGCCGAAGTCCGCAAGAATACGGCCGTCGAGACTGAAGAAACCGACATCGAGACCGCCAAGAAGAAAGGCGCCATGGCGTTGTTCGGCGAGAAGTATGGCGATAACGTCCGCGTGCTGAGCATGGGCGGCGGTTTCTCGGTCGAGCTGTGCGGTGGCATTCACGCCAACCGTACCGGCGACATCGCGCTGTTCAAGATCATCAGCGAAAGCGGTGTGGCCGCAGGCGTGCGCCGTATCGAAGCGGTCACCGGCGCCGTGGCGCTGGAGTACTTGAACGCGGCTGAAGAACAACTGAAGGAAGCCGCGAACCTGGTCAAAGGCAATCGCGACAACGTTCTGGACAAGCTGTCGGCGGTGCTGGAACGCAATCGTCTGCTGGAAAAACAACTGGAACAACTGCAGGCCAAGGCGGCCAGTGCTGCGGGCGACGATCTGTCGGGCTCGGCAGTGGACGTCAAAGGCGTCAAGGTTCTTGCTGCCCGTCTCGACGGTCAGGATGGCAAGGCGCTGCTGGCCCTGGTTGACCAATTGAAGAACAAGCTCGGCCGCGCAGTGATCCTGCTCGGCGGGGTGCATGAAGACAAGGTCGTGCTGGTGGCAGGCGTCACCAAGGACCTGACTGGCCAACTCAAAGCCGGTGATTTGATGAAGCAAGCGGCTGCCGCTGTAGGCGGTAAAGGCGGCGGTCGTCCTGACATGGCGCAAGGCGGCGGTGTTGATGCTGCCGGACTCGAAGCAGCGCTGGCACTGGCTGTTCCGTTCGCCGAACAAGGTATTTAAGTCGACCCACCCGGAGCCTGTCATTCGGGTTCCGGCGCTTCGCGGTTTGAATGATAACGGGCGCCCTTCATGGGCTGAGGCGGCTTTGAGATGGCTTTAATCGTACAAAAGTTTGGCGGCACCTCGGTGGGTTCGGTAGAGCGCATCGAACAGGTGGCCGACAAGGTCAAGAAATTCCGTGATGCGGGCGATGATCTGGTGGTCGTGCTTTCGGCCATGAGCGGCGAAACCAATCGCCTGATCGAACTGGCCCGGCAAATCAGCGACCAACCGGTGCCACGCGAGCTGGACGTCATCGTTTCCACCGGCGAGCAGGTCACTATCGCACTGCTGGCCATGGCGCTGATCAAGCGCGGCGTTCCGGCTGTGTCGTATACCGGCAATCAGGTTCGCATCCTCACCGACAGCGCCCATAACAAGGCGCGGATTCTGCAGATCGATGATCAGAAGATTCGCGCTGACCTGAAGGCCGGTCGTGTGGTGGTGGTCGCCGGTTTCCAGGGTGTCGATGAAGACGGCAACATCACGACCCTGGGTCGTGGCGGTTCCGACACCACCGGCGTGGCGCTGGCTGCGGCATTGAAAGCCGATGAATGCCAGATCTACACCGACGTCGATGGTGTCTATACGACTGACCCGCGTGTTGTGTCGCAGGCCCAGCGGCTGGACAAGATCACCTTCGAAGAAATGCTGGAGATGGCGAGCCTCGGTTCAAAGGTCCTGCAGATCCGCGCGGTCGAATTCGCCGGCAAGTACAACGTCCCGCTGCGCGTACTGCACAGCTTCAAGGAGGGTCCAGGCACCCTCATTACCATTGATGAAGAGGAATCCATGGAACAGCCGATCATTTCGGGCATCGCCTTCAACCGCGACGAAGCCAAGCTGACCATCCGTGGCGTGCCAGACACCCCGGGCGTTGCGTTCAAGATTCTCGGCCCGATCAGCGGCGCGAACATCGAAGTCGACATGATCGTGCAGAACGTTTCGCACGATAACACCACCGATTTCACCTTCACCGTTCACCGCAATGATTACCAGGCCGCGCTGCAGGTTCTGCAGAACACCGCCAACGAAATCGGCGCTCGCGAAGTCATTGGCGACACCAAGATCGCCAAGGTTTCCATCGTCGGTGTCGGCATGCGTTCCCATGCCGGGGTTGCCAGCCGCATGTTCGAAGCGCTGGCTAAGGAGAGCATCAACATCCAGATGATCTCGACGTCCGAAATCAAGGTTTCGGTGGTGATCGAGGAGAAGTACCTGGAGCTGGCCGTGCGCGCGCTGCACACTGCCTTCGAACTCGACGCACCGCGTCAGGGCGAGTAAGCCTTGGGCAGAGGGCGCGGTTTCTGCTGCGCCTTCTGCGAGTGGATGTGCGCAAGTCGCTATTCTTTTTCCGGCGCTGGTCGATACTGAGGCATGGACCTGCGGCCTCTGGCTCGGGATCATGCCGTTTGTCTGTGCAGACTGTAATCCCTTGAATGTAAGCCGTAAGGAGATAGGTATGCTGATTCTGACTCGCCGGTGTGCGGAAAGTCTGATCATTGGTGATGGTGAAATCACCGTGACCGTGCTCGGCGTAAAAGGCAATCAGGTGCGCATTGGGGTCAACGCGCCCAAGGAAGTGGCTGTTCACCGCGAAGAGATTTACCTGCGTATAAAGAAAGAGAAGGACGAAGAACCAAGCCATTAATTTTTATTGAATTTTTGGTTTGCAAACGGGGAAAAGGGTGGTTATTATACGCCCCGTGTTGCGGAGAGCTGGCCGAGTGGCCGAAGGCGCTCCCCTGCTAAGGGAGTACACCTCAAAAGGGTGTCGGGGGTTCGAATCCCCCGTTCTCCGCCATTATTTGCTTAGTACGTTGTAATCTGGCTTGATCTGTAAGTTGTTGAATTTACTAGAAAAAGTGCTTGACCAAGAGATTTGACGGCCTATAATGCGCGGCAACAAATGCACTCGTAGCTCAGCTGGATAGAGTACTCGGCTACGAACCGAGCGGTCACAGGTTCGAATCCTGTCGAGTGCACCATTTAAGCGTTGTTTGTAGTGATACGAATAACAGTCTTAAGTTAGAAAGAGCCTGGCTTCAACAGGTCTTCGGAAGCACCACTCACTTCCAGAAGTAAAATGCGATGCCCAGAGGTGAACTGGTTTAAAAAGCGCCATCTGCACTCGTAGCTCAGCTGGATAGAGTACTCGGCTACGAACCGAGCGGTCACAGGTTCGAATCCTGTCGAGTGCACCATAAAACGAAAAGCCCGCATGCAAATGCGGGCTTTTTGCTTTCTAGCGTTTGCCTTTTACACAGCCGTGTTCATCGAATGACACCTGTCTGCTGCGTCCCTTCTTCTCCTCATACACATAACGTACTTCAGCGTTACGGCTGATGATCTTGTCCGGTCGCCCCAGCAAGTTTTCCACGTCGCGTTTGCTCATTCCCGTTGGCGTCTGCTGATTGATAATCGCCTTGCGACGCTGCTCCGCGCTCAGGATATTTCCGCAACCATCATCGCGCTGACCCACGACCACCACTTCGTTACTTTTGCGCTTTTGCAGGGCGTCCGTTTTTGCAGGCGGAGGAGGGAGTGTGAAGGTCGTGCCTGAAGCCGGGTTGATACCCTGCGCCGCTGTCGTGTGCCCGCTGGGGCAAGCCAGTGTGGTGAACGTCACGTTGCCGCTCTGATCCTGGCAGCGATTGACGGTGGTTGCGCCTGCGCCGAGTGGCGAAAACAGCAGCAGGGTGATGAAGAGCTTTTCAGTGTTCAGCGGCATCGCGATGTCCTCCCTGACCAGTGTCCGAGAAGGGTAGCGATGAGGATTTCTCGCGGCGAGCGGGTTTTGTTCACCGGATGTGACCGGGCGTCCTCGCTGACTCGGACAGCGATGAACGTTGTGTTGCAACCGATTGTTTCACGTTGAATTTTTAGCCTCCCGCCACGGCAAGCGGTGTATGATTGCGCCCGTCAGCCCCGCCGGGGCTTGTGGACTACCTCCATGGACTTACCCAGTAGCAACTCAACACTAAGTTTCACCAATCAAGAATCGACTGATTGATCTTCTGGCGGGTTCCACTGCTGGGAGTGGAGTTCGCCTATGACCCAAATCGAAGTAAAAAAGACGCAGGAAAGCCTTCAGGATCGTCTCGCCCAAGTCATCGACTTGCTGCAACGTCAGCGTATCGTCGAAGACCTGACACACCGTCAGGAAGGCCAGCACCAGGATCGCGTCGAGAACCTCGTTCACCGGCAGAACCTCGTCGAGCTGCAGCGTAAGCTCGACGACCTGCACTCCGCCGACGTTGCCTATATCCTCGAAGCACTTCCCCTCGAAGACCGTCTGACGGTCTGGCAGCTGGTGAAGGCCGAGCGTGACGGCGACATCCTTCTCGAAGTGTCCGATTCCGTTCGGGAAACCCTGATCGCCGACATGGACGATCACGAGCTGCTGGCCGCCGCCAAGGAAATGGACGCCGACGAGCTCGCCGACCTTGCGCCAGAGCTGCCGCGCGATGTTGTCCATGAGCTGATGGAGGCGCTGGACAGCCAGCAGCGCGAGCGCGTGCGCTCCGCCCTGTCCTATGACGAGGAGCAGGTCGGCGCCCTGATGGACTTCGAGATGGTGACCATCCGCGAGGATGTCAGCCTGGAGGTCGTTCTGCGCTATCTGCGCCGTCTGAAAGAGCTGCCCGGTCACACTGACAAACTGTTCGTGGTTGACTCCGATGGCGTGCTCAAGGGCGTTCTGCCCATCAAGCGTCTGCTGGTCAACGACCCCGAGAAGCAAGTGTCAGAGGTCATGGCCAGTGATCCGGTGAGTTTCCATCCTGATGGCGATGCCTATGAAGCCGCCCAGGCGTTCGAACGTTATGACTTGATTTCCTCCCCGGTGGTCGACAAGAACGGCAAGCTGATCGGCCGTCTAACCATCGATGAGATGGTCGACCTCATCCGTGAGGAGAGCGAGACCGAAGTGCTCAACATGGCGGGTCTGCGGGAGGAGGAGGACATCTTCGCCTCCGTCTGGCGATCCCTGCGCAACCGCTGGTCCTGGCTGGCCGTCAACCTGATTACCGCCTTTCTCGCCTCGCGGGTGATCGGCCTGTTCGAAGGCTCCATCGAGAAGCTGGTGGCGCTGGCAGCATTGATGCCGATCGTGGCAGGGATTGGGGGTAACTCGGGCAATCAGACCATCACAATGATTGTTCGGGCCATGGCGCTCGATCAGGTCAACACCGGCAATACCTCACGCCTGATGCGCAAGGAGCTGGGCGTCGCGCTCATCAACGGCCTGGTGTGGGGCGGGGTGATAGGGATCGTCGCTTATCTGCTGTATCACAGCTGGTCCCTTGGGGTGGTGATGACCGTCGCCATGACATTGAATCTTCTGCTGGCGGCATTGATGGGTGTGTTGATCCCGATGACCCTCGCGCGGTTCGGTCGCGATCCGGCGATGGGCGCCAGTGTGATGATCACGGCCATGACCGACAGCGGCGGGTTCTTCATCTTCCTCGGGCTGGCGACATTATTTTTGCTCTGACCCCCACGGTTCAAACAAAGCCGCCTTCAGGGCGGTTTTTTAATGGGCGCGAAACACCGGCGGCATTAATTTCAGGCACAAAAAAGCCAGCAGAGCGCTGGCTTTCAAGTCTCTGGTTTAAACGACTTATTTGTCGTCGTTTGCCAGGCTAGTGTCGTGTGCAATCAGGGAAACCAGTGCGTTCTGCTGGCGGTGAGCCAACTGACGGAAGCGCTGCAGCAGCTCGCGTTCGTGAAGCGAAAGCTCAGGGCTGTCCAGGCGCAGACTTGGCTCGTCACCCAGTGAACCTTCCTGAATCAGACTCTGCTCAAGACGCGCAATAATTTCCGAGTTCATGCTGCGATGATGATGTTTGGCAACGTCCGCAATACGCTCGCGCATGCCTTCCGGTAGACGAACTACGAACTTGTCAGCTGTGCGACTGGAATAATTGGCCTGTTTCATAGGGCTCATATATTTAACCGAATTAGTTCAAAGAGAGAGGCGGTTCTTGCATTAGGCCGCGAGATGTCATGCTCTGACTGTCTTTTAGCTGAAATGTTCAACCACCCGCATAAAGGACCGCCATCCTGCATCAATACGTCGGATCCTTGGCGTCAAATGTGTGACAAATATTGAACTAGATAAAGGCTTTTAGCCAGCACCAATTATCCGAAATGCGTTCTGGTTTGCAAAGTGGATAATGAACATCCCGACAGCGCTGGACGACGCCGTGATGGCTATCTGTCTCCAGCGTAGTGGGAGAGTGGGGATAATACGAGGGGCCAGTCAAGAAAGAGACGAAGGGTCGAATGCTTAGAGGCAGCTCACGCTTCAGGAGAGCCGCCGGAGAGATGGCGATTGCCTTGGCGCCAGATCAGCGAGCGCTCAGGACTTGGCCTGGCGTAATACCGGATCGAACTTGATACGGCGGCCCACGAACAGCGCTGCCACGAACAGGCTCGCGAAAACCCCGGCAGCTGCTTTAGCCAAGGTGCTCAGGGTTTCCATTGACGGATCCATGAGCTGGTCTGCGGCGATAGCCATCAGGGCCAGGATCAGGAACGAAATTGCTGCTTTGGACATAGCTGCTCTCTAATGGGGTGCTCTCTGACAGAGGGCGGGTCGGAGCCGTTGGAATGACTGACAGTGACTGTTGATCAAAACACCCAGCGTTCCGAGCGGATAACCGGCACGGCTTCTTCATTGTCATGCGCCAGAATGGCCTCTGTGCCCTGGCTTGGCATGGCTGCGAACCGCGGGGTCTGTTGCAGGAGGTAATGAGGCTGAGCCTGGACGGCGACGGTCTCTGACTTCACCGCCTCTGACTGGCTGCCATCACCCTGAAAATGAAAAGCGACCAATGCGACAAGCGCGGCAGCGTTGAGCAGGGACAGTGTCATGTTCATCTCGGGTACCTTCGCTGGGACGGCGTTCAGAGGGGTGATTCGCGAAGGTAACTAGTGCAGTCTGCGTGCCAATCTCTCTGGCGGATAAATCCCTTATAAACCAATAGCATAGATCGCATTTTAGGGATTGTAGGGTTGCGATTTGCAATATGGCCCATGGCCGCCCTTGCATTCTGCACGATAGCCCTCTGATGTGACTGGCAGGCAGCATCCTACGGCGTCTGTTGATAATGACGACATGACAAGCCAGCGCCTTGTCGTTAAGATGCACGCCGTCTGTTTTGGTGTCCTCTTAGTTCAACGGATAGAACGAGCCCCTCCTAAGGGCTAGATGCAGGTTCGATTCCTGCAGGGGACATATCTGATCTACTCCTCCTTCCGCTTCAGTACGTCATCTCTCACATAAAACCTCTCGGTCCCCCCGGCCATTCGAAACGCTCCCTCGTTTATGCCCGCGCGCTCGCTGGAGTGTGCTGAGCCGCGTACCACCGATTGCGGCCATTATTTTTCGCGTAATAAAGATAGGCATCCGCTGCTTTGATCATGCCGGCAGGCGTCGTGTCTTCCATCGCAGGGAACCTGGCTGTGACGCCGGCACTTGCAGTGACAATCTGCTCGGGGTGATCGGCGTGCGCCAGCGCGAGCCCCCGAATGGCCTGCAGAATGTCCTCGGCGAGAAGGCCCGCGCCCTGGATGTCGGTGTCCGGCAGCAGCACGGTGAATTCCTCGCCACCGTAGCGAACGGCGAGGTCGGCAGGGCGTTTCAACACCCCGCTGATGGCCTGGGCGACCTGCTGGAGACAGTCGTCACCTGCCGCATGGCCGTAGCGGTCGTTGAAGCGTTTGAAGTAATCGATGTCGAGCATGATCAAGGCGAGCGGGTAACGCTGTCGTTTTGCGCGGCCGATCTCGCTGTTGAGCGCCATGTCGAGTCGCCGCCGGTTGCCCAGTCGGGTCAGGCTGTCGGTCAGCGCCATGTCTTTGACCGCCTGATGGGCGAGGCGAATCTCGCTCTCCATGGCCATGCGACCGCGCAACTGCGTGAGGACGATGTAGGCAAATCCGATAAACCCGGCGATCAGGACCAACAGCACGAGTCCGGACTTGAGCAGGTCATGACGCCACGGCCCGACGAAGGATTCTCTCGACAGCCCGGCTGCGACCACCAGCGGATAACTCGACAGCGCACGAAAGCCGTACAACCGGTACGTGCCGTCCACCACGGCTTTGATCTCCACAGTCCCTTCATTGGCGGTCGGCAGGTAGCGTTTGAAGATATCGCTGTCAGCCAGGCTTTGCCCCACCACGGAATCCATGAACGGACGCCTGACCAGGATCGTGCCGTCCCGCATCGCCAGCACCAGCGCGCCGCGATCATCAATCTTGAAGTCGCCGTAATAATCCATGAAGTAGCTGAGCTTGATAGTCCCCAGCAGCACGCCCGCGAACGAGCCATCAGGATTGTTCAGCCGGCGGGAGACGGGGATGATCAACTCGCCGGTGGAGCGGCTCTTGACCACGTTGCTGATGCGAACGATTTGATCGGTATGGGTGCGGTGATAGTTGAAGTAGTCCCGGTCTGCGTTGTTTGCGGTGTCCGGGGTCACGTCTTTGTCGGTCACGATCCATCGCCCGTCGGCGCCGTAGATGAACAACCCGTGAAGCTGAGGCATGAGTCTGGATTGCCGCATCATCAGGGCGTGGATACGTGGAACGTCGATATTCGCCAGACCATCGCCCTCGACACGCTCACCGATGGCGTAGGTCAGGATGTCGACCTGCCTGATGGCGTCCTCCGCGTGCTGGGCCGTGGCACGGGCCAGGTTGGTGACCGAGTCCCGGGCGAAGTCGTAGGCGTGGTTGTAATCGCGCCACGCGCGCCACCCCTCAACCGATACGAACGTCAGCAGCACCAGAATCATGAATGCGAGGGTGAGGCGAAAGACGGCCGTGTTGCGCCCCGGGCCCAAGTCCAATAGATCGAAGGCGCCTGACGGCGGTGGATGCTGTTCGCCTCCTGGCATGCTCACTGGTCTCCTTTGATAGTCAGCTGTGGACGCTGCCGACCGCTTTGATCAGCGCGTCTGCCATTTCTTCCGCGCTCAGTTGAGGGCTCAACACGGTTTTGCGCATCGTCTCGATCGGCATGCTGGGCACGGGCGCTTCCTCGGGACGCTGGACGAAACTCAACCCGCCGGCGTTCCTGACCTCTAGCGCGCCATCCGCACCATCGGAGTCGCCGCCTGACAGCACGAGGCAGATCACCCGCTCGCGAAATACGTCGGCAGCAGTGGCGAACAGGCGATCGGCGGCAGGACGTGCGAGGTGCAGCTTGGGGCCGTCGTCGAGATGAATAATCCCGGGGGAGACGATCTCCAGATGCCGGTCAGGAGGTGCCAGGTACACACGGCCAGGCAGTACCGGCTCTCCTTCTTTGCCGTAGCCGACAGGCAGCTTCGAGTAGCGACCGAGCACCGACGCCATGTAGTCCGGACCTGTCGGGTTCGTGTGAATCACGATGAGCACGGCAGCCGGAAAATCATTCGGTAGCTTGACGAGCAGGTGCCGCAGGGCTTCCGTGGCGCCTTGCGCACCACCGATCACGATGACATCCCTCATCACTTGCGTGTTTTTAGCGTCCATACCTTTCTTCCTGAATGGTTCAATAGGATGGACACAGCGCAAGCGCTTGCCGTTCATTTTCACGTCTTCAAGCGCTGATGAACGTCACAACGTGCGTCGGGCGGCCGTGGGCTGTTCAACAGGCAATAAAAAAGCCACGAGACGCGCAGTCTCGTGGCTTTCGTGAACAGCCGCATCAGGGTAGATGCAAACCGGTCAGGCGTTGTTACAGCGCCATGTCGCTGGCGGGCTTGCTTTCAGCAGGCTTGCCCGGCGCGGCAGTGCTGGTGCCGACGCTCTGATCGAGCACTGGCGGTTTGCCCAGTTGCAGCACTTCGGCGGTGTAGTTCCACTCTTGCTGAACAGCGGCTGGCGAGTCATTCAGCTTGGTGCCATAGCTCGGCACGATCTGATGGACCTTCGCTTGCCACTCAGGCGTCGCGAGCTGGGTCTTGAACAGCTTTTCCAGGACGTTGAGCATGATCGGTGCAGCGGTCGACGCGCCTGGCGATGCGCCCAGCAGGGCAGCGATGGTGCCGTCCTGAGAAGAAACGACTTCGGTGCCCAGTTTCAGCACGCCGCCCTTGTCGGCATCACGCTTGATGATCTGCACGCGCTGACCGGCTTGCCACAGGCGCCAGTCTTCTTTCTTGGCGTGCGGGAAGTATTCCTGCAGCGCTTTGAAGCGGTCGTCGTCGGACAGCATCAACTGACCGGCGAGGTACTCCACCAGCGGGTACTGCTCGACGCCCACTTTGGTCATCGGCCAGATGTTGTGGGTGGTCATGCTGCTGAACAGGTCGAAGTACGAACCTTCTTTCAGGAACTTGGTGGAGAAGGTCGCAAACGGGCCAAACAGGATCACGCGCTTGCCGTCCAGCACGCGGGTGTCCAGGTGCGGAACGGACATGGGCGGCGCGCCGGTGGAGGCGATGCCGTAGGCCTTGGCCATGTGCTGCATGGCAACGGTCGGGTTCTCGGTCACCAGGAACGAACCACCAACCGGGAAGCCTGCGTAGTCCTGAGCTTCGGGAATGCCGGATTTCTGCAGCAGCTTCAATGCGCCGCCGCCTGCACCGATGAACAGGAACTTGGCGTCGGTACCGGTGGTGGTGCCGTCTTTCAGGTTCTTGTACTCAACGTGCCAAGAGCCGTCGTCGTTGCGGGTGATGTCGTTGACTTCGCTGGACAGCTTCAAATCGAAGTTCGGGCGGGTCTGCAGGTACGACACGTACTGGCGGGTGACTTCACCCCAGTTAACGTCGGTGCCGATCGGCGTCCAGGTGGTCGCCAGCTTCTGCGAAGGATCACGGCCTTCCATCATCAGCGGGACCCACTTGGCGATCTGTGCCGGGTCTTCGGAATACTGCATCGGGCGGAACAGCGGGCTGGCTTGCAGCGCGTCATAACGCTTTTTCAGGAATTTGATGTTGTCATCGCCCCACACGAAGCTCATGTGTGGTGTGGTGTTGATGAACGAAGGCGGGTTCTTCAGGACGTTCTGGCGGACCTGCCAGGACAGGAACTGACGGGTGACCTGGAAGGCTTCGTTGATCTCGATGGCTTTGGAGATGTTGACCTTGCCGTCTTTGTCTTCAGGCGTGTAGTTCAGCTCGGCGAGGCCGGAGTGACCGGTGCCGGCGTTGTTCCAGCCGTTGGAGCTTTCTTCGGCGACGGCGTCGAGGCGCTCGACCATTTCCATCGACCAGCTCGGCTCGAGTTCATTGAGCCAGACGCCCAGGGTCGAACTCATGATGCCGCCGCCGATCAGCAGTACATCGACTTTCTTGCTTTCTGCGGCATGGGCTTGCAGGAAGGTGGCCGAAATCGCGAGGCCCAGTAGAGCGGTGCTCGTTTTCTTGAACATCGAATCATCCAATAGATAGAAAGTTATCCGCCTGCAGCAATCGTCGCGCAACGTCCTGCGATGCCGGGCGCCAGTGTGCGGCGCGAACGTCAGACAGGCTTCGCTCTCGGAAAACGAGGAGGAAGGGTCAAAAGGCCAGTGAAAAGGTCGACCTCGTGTTCTATGTCCCTCGGTGCTGTGCTTTTTATTCGATCATTGGAATCAGCAGCTTGAGTAAACATCATCCACCGCAGGACCTGGTCATCAGGTCCATCCCCTGCGGCGGGCGGGGATTGTACCCGAAATGTCATTTTCGACAAATCGGGTGTCAAATTAGTCAATACGCCATTTTGTCTCAGGGTGGCGATTGGCTGGCCGGGCGCCGAAACGCCAAGCCGTTTACAGGGTGAATTTGCCTACCATGGAGTGGAAGGAAACGGCCAGCCGCGACAACGCCTGACTTGACGCGCTGGTCTGATTGGCGCCGGCTGCGGTTTGGGTCGACAGGTCCTGGATGTTCACCAGGTTGCGGTCCACTTCGCGGGCCACTTGCGCCTGCTCCTCCGCTGCGCTGGCGATCACCAGGTTGCGTTCGTTCATCTGGCTGACGCCTTCGCTGATGCGTTCCAGCGCGTGGCCGGCTTCGGTGGCCAGTGACTGGGTATGCACGGCGATCGCCTGGCTTTTGCCCATGGCCTGCACGGCTTCGTCGGCGCCATTGCGCACCTTGGTGATCATCGATTCGATTTCGCTGGTGGAGGTTTGAGTGCGGTGGGCGAGGGCACGTACTTCGTCCGCCACCACCGCAAAGCCACGGCCTTGCTCGCCGGCGCGGGCCGCTTCGATAGCGGCGTTGAGCGCCAGCAGGTTGGTCTGCTCGGCAATACCGCGGATCACGTCGAGGACTTTGGTGATGTCGCGGATCTGCCCGGCCAGCGCTTCGACGCGTTGGGTCGATTCGGTGATTTCCACGGTCATGGTGTTCATCGCGGTGACAGCCTGCTGCACTTGTTGCTGGCCCTTGATGGCATCTTCGGAGGTCTGCGCAGACACCTGCGAAGCGCTCGCGGCGTTGCGCGCCACTTCTTCCACCGCAGCGGTCATCTCGTTGACGGCCGTGGCGGCTTGCTGGATTTCATCGTTCTGACGCATCAGCCCGCGGGTGCTGTCGTCGGTCACCATGGTCAGTTCTTCAGCGGCGGACGCCAGTTGATCCGAAGCGGTGGCGATTTGCTGAACCGTGCCCTTCAGGCTGCCCTGCATGTTGGACAGCGCCTTGAGCAACTGGCCGGTTTCGTCCTGACCGCCGACCGCGATGGTCTGGCTCAGATCACCGCCCGCCACCCGGGTGGCGCTGGCCACGGATTGATAGATCGGCCGGGTGATCATGCGGGTGACGATCAGCCCCAACGCAATGGCGCACACCACCGCGATCAACGAACCGATGATCAGAATCCACGTCACCTGCTTGTCCGTTTCGATGCCTTGCTGGGCCTGTTCATTGGCTTGCCGCAGGTTGGATTCGATCATGATTTTCAGCTCGCCCATGGTCTTGCGATAGCTAGGCGTTACGCTGGTGGCGGCCAATTTGCTGGCTTGCTCAAGGTCGCCACTCTGCGCCACAGACAGCGCATTGAGGGCGGCGCTGATGTAAGCGGCCCAGTCGCGTTCGAAGTCATCGCCTGCGGCTTTTTCATCCGGATCAAGTGGCGTGGCGCGGTAGGTCTTGAAGTCGGTCTCGGCTTGGGCCTGGTTTTCCTTTAGAGACTGGATGGCTGCGTTGATGTCGTCCGGGTTGGCCTTGAGTGCGCTCAGTCCGATGGCTTTGAAAAAGTCGCGGTTGGTGGCGATGACGTTGGCCTTCACCGAATCGACCTTGGCGATCGACACCAGATTGTCGCTCACCGTGTTTTCAAACAGTTCATACAGCCGGGAAATACCGCTCTGCCCCAGTACACCCACCACCACGGTGATCAGCGCGCACAGACAGAAAGCCGAAAGGAGCTTGGTCTTCAATTTCAGGTCGGTCAGCCAGGACATGGAGTGCACTCGAACGGGGATGGGGTTGCGGCTGGTTGGGTACGCGTTGCATGACTGGATATCGGCTGCACACTCAAGGACTTTACCCGTTGACCCACGCCTCCTTACGCATCGATGCCCCGTCAACACGGCGCGAGGGCGTGATTTTTTCCCGCATGGCGTGCCTAAGCTTTGTCCTGCTGCCGCCGATAACTCGGACAAGTGGCGTCATGCCGCAACTTTATTGGCCCTCTCTGCCCAGACCGGGAACGAGACCGCCGCCCTTGCAAGTGCCTCAGGGCCGACTATTTATCCGGTGACAGGAATCTCGATGCTGGCGTGGAACCAAAAAACCTTTCTGATCGTCGACGATTTTTCCGACTTCCGCAGTTCGGTCCGCTCGATGCTGCGCGAGTTGGGCGTCAAGGCGGTGGACACTGCCGACACCGGCGAGGAGGCGCTGAAGATGTGCGCGCAGAAGCGCTACGACTTCATCCTCCACGACTTCAATCTGGGTGACGGCAAGAAGAACGGCCAGCAGGTGCTCGAAGACCTGATGTCCGATCGACTGATCAGCCACGAAAGCGTGTTCGTCATGGTCACTGCCGAGAACAGCCAGGCGATGGTGATGAGCGCGCTGGAGTGGGAGCCGGATGCGTACCTGACCAAGCCGTTCAACCGTGCGAGCCTGGCTCAGCGTCTGGAGAAGATCGTCCAGCGCAAGACCCTGCTCAAGCCGATCCTGCAAGCGCTTGACCGTGGCAATCCGACCGAGGTGTTGACGGCCTGTGCTGCGCTGACCAAGCAGGACCCACGTTTTGCGCCGCTGTGCCTGCGCTACAAAGCCGATGCACTGCGTGACCTCAATCAGCACGAGCCGCTCGAGGCCTTTCTCAAGTCGATCCTCGCCGACCGCCCGCAACCCTGGGCGTATGTGGCGCTGGGCAAGCTGCTGTTCAAGCGCGGGCGCAACGCTGAAGCGCAGGGCGTGTACGAAGAAGCGATTCGCGCCTTCAATGCCATGCCGGTGCTGTACGACGGGCTGGCCGACGTGTTGGTGGCGAGCGGCGACAACAAGCGTGCGCAGAAGATGCTGGAAGAGGCGGTGCGGTTATCGCCGTATGCGGTGCGCCGTCAGCGTCTGCTGGGCAAGCTGGCGCTGGAAAACGAGGACTTCGATGGTGCTTCAAAGGCCTATCGTCAGGCCGTTTCCCAAGGCCAGTTCTCTCGCTTCAAGGACCCGGAAACCAACCTCGGTTTTGCTCAGGCACTGATCAGCCGTGGCGGCGAGCGCGGGCTGGATGCCCGCACCCGCATCGAGATCAACCAGACCCTCACCGAAGTCGCCAAGGAAAACGGCAACGACGCCGGCCTGCAAGTGCGCGCGCGTTTGATGAAGGCCACCAGCGTCGCATCCTCCGATCCGGAAATGGCCGCCAAACTGACCGAGCAGGCGATGGAACGGCTTGAGGGCATGGAGCAGTTTCTCAGCGCCGATGCGGCGCTGGCGGTGGCTTCGCAGCTCAAGGCGCTCGGTCAGGAAGACGCTGGCGCGGGCATTCTGAAAAGCTGTGCCGAAATCTACGGCGACGATCCAGTGGTGATGCAGAACATCGCCAGGCAGACCGACGATCCCGAGATTCTCGGCGCCGGCAAAGCGGCCATCGATTTCAATATCCAGGGCATTCGCTGCTACCGCGCCGGCAAGCTCGGCGAGGCGCAGGACCTGTTCCGCCAGGGCCTGGCCCTGCAACCGAAGAACATCAGTATCGCCCTGAACATGGCGCAGTCATTGCTGCACATGGGCGTCCAGAATCTCGACGCGGCGAGCCTGGCGGAATGCCAGAGCAGTCTCAAGATGGTCGGCAAGATGCCGGAGACCGACCCGCGCTTCGAGCGTTTCCAGAAACTGCGACTCAGGGCTTTCGGCGAATGAAAGATCAGGATCTCGGGCTCGACTTCTCGATGGTGATTGCGTCCACCGTTCACGACATGAAGAACGCGCTGGGGTCGTTGATCCAGGCCCACGGCCAATGGGTCAAGCAGCTTCCGGAGGCCTGTCGTGGTACGCCGGATCAAGGCGTCATCGATTACGAGTTCGCCCACCTCAATGGCATGCTGGTGCAGCTGCTCGGGCTCTACAAGCTGGGGGTGAACCAGCTGCCGATGCGCCCCGATTATCACGAGCTGGATGACTTCATTGAAGCGCAGCTGGCGTTCCATCAGGAAGTGCTCGTCAGTCGTGGCATCACGGCGCGCTATGCGGTAAACGACTTCGGTCTGCCGGGCTTCTTTGATCGCGAGCTGGTCGGTTCAGTGGTGTCCAACGTGGTCATCAACGCCATTCGCTTTGCGCGCAGTGAAGTGTTGATTACGGCAGGGCAGGTCGGCGAGCAACTGGTGATCAGCATCAACGACGACGGACCGGGGTTTCCGCTACGCATGATCGAGGAACAGACCGATTACGTGCTGGGCATCAACCAGAACAGCGGGAGCACCGGGTTGGGCTTGTATTTCGCGGCGAACATCGCCAGACAGCATCAGCGCAAAGGCGTCCATGGCCACATCGAAATCGCCAACGGCGGCGAGCTGGGCGGCGGGCTGTTCAGCATTTATCTGCCCTGAGACTGTGTGCAGTCAGTAGGACCGGCTTCAGCCGGGAAGCCTTTGATCTGCTGTCGAGCTCAGCAAGACGCCCTTATTCGTTTTCACGGGGCTACAACTTCACGCCTTGCCCCAGCACCACATTCAGCGCGTTGCGCGCATCGTCCAGTTGCACCAGCGTGGCGTGATGGGCGCCCAGCGCATCGCGGTTTTCGATGGCGGTGAGGATGGCAC
The DNA here is from genome assembly GCF_029960075.1 of Pseudomonas sp. PS02290. NCBI lineage: Bacteria > Pseudomonadati > Pseudomonadota > Gammaproteobacteria > Pseudomonadales > Pseudomonadaceae > Pseudomonas > Pseudomonas sp. PS02290. The sequence goes on along the minus strand of NZ_JASCOY010000070.1, from coordinate 883 downwards.
GATGGCGGGGCAATGCCAGCTCGTGCAGGTTCGGGCGCTTGTTGGAATGCTTCAACGCCTCGCGCAAGGCCAGCGAGAGCATGTTGCACAAGTGCGCGAGCAAGTCGTTGTGGGTGGCGTCGGCGATGCGGCTGTGGAAATCGAGGTCCGGTTGCAGCACGTCTTCAACGGTCGGCGCGGCAGCCATGCGCTCGTAGGCCTCGCCGATGGCGGTGATGTCTTCAGGGGTCGCGTGTTGCGCGGCGAGGGCGGCGGCGGCCGGTTCGATGATGCTGCGCACGCTGGTGAGCAGGGCGAAAAACTCGTTCTGCGGCGAGCTTTGCATCAGCCAGTGCAGCACGTCGGGGTCGAGGATGTGCCATTCGCGGCGCGGCTTGACCACCGTGCCCACCCGTGGCCGGGAATACACCAGCCCTTTGGCGACCAACACCCGCGTGGCTTCGCGCAGCACCGGACGACTGACGGCATATTCTTCACAGAGCAGGGCTTCGGCGGGGAGTTTGTCATCGGGCTTGAAGCGGCCCGAGACAATCTGCATGCCGATGTCCTGGACAATGCGCGAGTGCATGCTTTTACGGTCGGAGGGCTTACGGTAATCCATGGGGCGCGGGGCAATCCTGAGCGGTGAATGCGGCGCATCATAGCATTGGCGGACAAAGAGACGCGCCGCTCGAAATGACCCGGATTGGTTGTGGCTGAACAAACTGGATTCCCGCGACTGACGCAGATCCTGTGGGAGCGAGCCTGCTCGCGAAAGCGTCAGTCCAGCCACCGCATCTTTAGTGGCGGAAAATCAGTATTCGCGAGCAACCTCGCTCCCACGAGACCGTGGGTGACTTGAGATTTCGAGCCATGCCGAGGACCTGTGGGAGTGAGCTTGCTC